>JAAXZE010000111.1 GCA_012720075.1 Clostridia bacterium | reverse complement strand
TTGGAGAATATACAAGTGACTTCACTCCTTATGTTTTCTTGTTTCGTCACTTGAAAACTTCTCCAAATAGGGGTGAAGTCCTTTTTTTATATACTTCAAACCCGCTTTTTTAAAAGGTTTTTAAATTATGCAAAATGCTTAATTTATTAAAAAAGGCAATCTTATAAAAATAGTCGTACCCGAGCCTGGAGAACTTTCCGCCCATATATAACCCTTATGTAATTCAATAATGGATTTACAAATCCATAAACCTAAACCTGTTCCTTTTTGTTTAGTACTCAATTGGGGCCCCTGCATAAAAGGACAAAACAGCGTTTCCAACTGTTTTTCCGAAATACCTATTCCCGTATCCTCTACCCATATTAATGCTTCTTTATCTGTTTTTTTATAACCGATCCCGATTTTGCCTTCATTGGGGGTAAATTTAATTGAATTAGACAGTAAATTAATTAGAACCTGTCTTAGTTTAGTCCTATCTCCTTTGACCTCCAATTCCTCCGTATTTAAAAGCTCTACTTTTATGTTTTTGACGGAGTACTGAACCTCCAGCAAACTAATTACTTCCATGGCCAAAATTTTTAAATTCACCGTTTCCTCAAGCAAGGGGTCTTGTCCGGCTTCGATTTTGGCCCAATCTAATATTTGATTAATAACTTCCAATAATCTGTCGGAACTAACGGTCATCTTTACAAGATATTCCTTTTGTTTCTGGTTTAAAGGACCGAAAGCTTCTGATAAAAGCACATCGGTAAAGCCTTTAATGGCATTTATGGGCGTTCTCAGTTCGTGCCCCATCCGGGCTATAAAATAAGCCAAATCACTGTTATTTTTCAAAGATATCACCACTTTTATAAATCTTTTGAAGCAAATCTTTTATATATTTATAATGTTCCGATTCTTCGTCCGCTATTTTCTTAAAAACTTCTTGGGCGTGAGGGTCTTCCAATAAATTAGCCAGAAGATTATAATAATAAACCGCCGCTTCTTCTTTGGCCTGATAATTAATCATAAACTCAATCAAATCATCGAAATTAACCGGTTCGGGGCTGACATCACCAACCTCTAGGCCCATTTTCTTTAATAAATCCAATAATTTCAGGGCATGTTCGATTTCGTTTTTAGCATAAACAAGCATTTTTTCCCGCAAATTAACATCGCCGGTTTTGGCAGCAAATAACAAATAATTAACGGCTCCGTCAAATTCATTTCTTAAGCCTTCCCTTAATGTATTAACCATATTTTCCGACATCTAAACCCCTCCAAAATAAAGATTTGTTTAGCCTCCAGCCAGCCTTTCTGTCTATTTGAAATAATGCAAAAGATAATCTAACCTCCCCCTTTTTATTAAATAAATCCCGGAAAATTTCATAACCTCTCTAATTTTTCCTTTAAATTTGGGGCTATAGCAGGGAGTATCACACTTTTTGCAGGGCGGTTTAGGATTTTTGGGGCAAGCCATTCTTCTTTTTACAGCATACCGGGCTAAATCAAGGCAATCCGGACACAACATGGCGTTATATTCTTCAATGAATACTTTATCTACATTTTTATGTTTTTGGGCACAGTAAATCTTAATAAAATCCAATACAATCCTAATATCCTTTTCCGTTTTATTCATTAGCCAACCTCCCTTATAAAACTGTCTTTATTATCATAAAACAGAACTCTATTTATTCCTGTGATTTTTATCAAAAAAACATATTAAACATGTTATTTTTTTAAAAAAAGCTAATAGAAATAAAAACTTTGACTATACACCCATATATAAGATATAATGGTGTCATGACAGGTGTAAAGTCATCATCGGGAGGTTGTAAACATGAAAGTAAAAGAACTTGTCCTAGGAGCATTATTGACAGCTTTAGCCCTATTAATACCTTTGGCTTTTGGTGGGTTATTGGGTATTACTATTCCGCCTTTTAGTGCCACTCTGGCATCACATGTTCCGGTCATGTTAGCCATGTTGATTAATCCTCTGGTAGCATTCATTGTCGGAGCCGGCTCAGCCTTTGGTTTTTTGCTTAAGTTAGGACCTATTATCGGTGCCAGGGCTTTCATGCATGTAATTTTCGCAGTAACCGGTGCCTTTATGATCAAGAAAGGCTTTAGTTTACGCACCGTACTTATAGCTACACTACCCATCCATGCTTTTAGTGAAGCTTTAATTGTTATTCCCTTCGGTTTTTCTCTCTATGATGCAGGCGTAGTAATCGGTATAGGCACCGCCCTCCATCATGGAATAGATGCCGGGATTACTTTGGCCGTATATGCATTATTAACCAAAACGGCAGGTTTCGTCGTCTACAAACATGGATAAACGCCCGTTTAGGGCGTTATTGTTTTATAACATTTTTTGCATGATAACTACATTCAACCATTTGCCAAATTTATAACCAACTTCTTTAAATCGGCCTACAGTTTCAAACCCAAATTTGCTATGAAGCTTAATGCTGGCTTCATTATCATCTACGATAATTGCCAATAGAGTATGGAGCCCGCTTTCCCGGGCAAGCCGCACCAGTTCTTGAAGAAGTAAAGTGCCTATGCCTTTTCCATACATATCATTCCTTACATAAACTGATGTTTCTCCAGAGAACCTATAAGCTTTTCGAGGACGAAAAGGGGAAATAGATCCCCAACCCACAATATCCCCCTTTTCTTCGGCAACAATCAGGGGATATCGAGGATCCTGATGACTGCTAAACCATTCTTTTCTTTCTTCCCAATCCTTGGGCTCTTCGTCAAAAGTAGCGGTTAGATTTAATACTGCATAATTATATATCTTGGTAATAGCTTCCAAATCCCTTAGGTTAGCTTTTCTGATGATCATATAGACCCCTTCTTTATTTGCCAAGCAATTTCAAGCGAGCCAATAAAGCCCAGCGCCTATGAACCTTTCGAAAGTTCCCGGGAATAACCCGATAAGTATTCAACGCTTCCCTTAATAGCTGGGTGGCTTTTTCATCATCATACTTTAAAAGCTGTTTGCCACCCTTATAAAGAATCTCCGGTGTGCCAAACTGTCTTATTTTTTCTATGTAATCATTTATTGTCTCCAAATTTCTTTCAGTTTCCAGCTGGTTTTCCAGTAAATATATATAGGGCTCCCCGTATCCGATTTTAGGGTTAATATCTAAAGCTTTTAACATCTCTTCAGAGCCTTGTTCTTTTCGCCCCTGAAAATATAAGGCTTTTCCCAACCCAAAATGGATATCGGCATATTCATTCATTTTATCCAGACATTTTTCAAAACTCTTAACGGCGTTAAAATAGTTTTTCCCTTCTAAATAAAGCAGCCCCAATTCCCGGTAGGCATCAACATTAGCGGGATTAATCTTGACCTGCTCTTCTAATTCTTTAATCCGGCTTTTTCGTTTGAAAGGCCGTAAAAAATCAGGAAATAAACCAATAAACCTTCGATCAACCAGTAAATAAAGCACAGTCAGAATAAGCAGGGCTAATAAAGGATTACCCAAAAAAATCCTAAATATCAGATAATAAAAGAAAAAACGCATGTTTATCAACTCCCAAAAACGAAACTATGCTAATAATTCCGGTATTTTCAGTATATCAAGATTGCCGCCGCTCACAACGCTTACTAAATTTAACCCTTTTTTTTCTTCCTTAAGCATTGCCGCAACCGAAACGGCGCCACTGGGCTCAACAATGAGCTTCATTCTTTCCATGACCAATCTCATGGCATGTTTTATTTCATCTTCTTCAACCAGTACCAAATCATCAACATATTTCTGTACCAGCGGAAAAGTAAGTTCACCGGGTTTTAATGTCCGCAAACCGTCAGCAATAGTGTTTGCTACTATCTCTTTTCTTTCTCCGGCTTTAACGGAGGTATACATGCAACAGCTTCCTTTAGGTTCAACACCGATTATTTTAATAGAGGGATAAAAGGCCTTAATACAAGTGGCTATCCCTGAAATCAGCCCCCCACCCCCAATA
>JAAXZE010000110.1 GCA_012720075.1 Clostridia bacterium | reverse complement strand
CAAGGAGCTGGACGATTTTTCCCGGAACCTTGCTGGCAACATCAACCTCTTTGGCTTCAACCGTTCCGGTTACCGCAAAAGTTGGAGCATCTACATTACCCCTTACCCCATCATCTAGAAGATAACCGATGAAAAAGACAAATAAAACAAGTATTATTATCGAAAAGGAAAATATCATTTTCTTGTTTATATTTTTTTCCATGACTGGTCCCCTCTTCACTCTAAGTATTTTAATTAAAAAACTCGTTTAAAATATTCTATAGTGTCATTACTTTCTTTCAAGTGTAGGTATGGTTAGCATCGATAAAATAAGCTCACAAATGTGTTCTAACCGTTCTTCTAGCTTCTTATCAATATCTGAATCCCAAAAGGACTGCAATATATGTTTACGGGCAAAAGTAGTAAAACATAACGCATTAATGCTAAGTACTATTTGAAAAACATCCAATCCTTTGCGAAAAGTACCCTCTTCTACTCCTTTTTGATAGATTCGTTCTATTCTTTCATAGCCCAGCACCAGGTTTTCCCGCACAAGCACTTTGGCTACGTCACCACCGGCAATATTTTCCCAGGCTATTAACTTTACATAATCAGGGTTATCTCTTAGGAAATAGAAATAATCTTTGATACCCTCCCGCACCTTGTCAATAATATTTCCTTCCTTTTCCAAAACGCTGGTTTCCATTTCATAAATTTTTTGGAGATTTTTTCGCAGGACAGCTTTATATAACTCTTCTTTTGAACCAAAATAATGATAAATCATTCTCTTATTAATTTGGGCTTTTTCTGCGATAACATTAACCGAAGCCTCATATGGCCCGACCAAAGCAAACTGCTTTTCAGCTTCTTGTAAAATCCGTTTTTTTGTCCCTTCAGGGTCTCGGCTAGTAACCATTCTTACCCCCCATCTCTTAATTGAGACTGTTTTTTAAGTTTGTATAATCATCGGGCATAAATACTCCTTTTTGGGCTAAAGCCAACTCCTGTTTCACAATATAATAATCATAACCTGCCTCAATCTTTTCCGTTAAAGCCTGCAAATATTTTACTTCCGTCCCGGTCAACATTAATTTTGAAATTAACCCATTTTCACATCTTAGCTTATCCCAGTTATATTCATCCTCCATTGTCTTAAACTTTACTATGGCCAGTTCATAGGCTTTGGCTTTTTCCTCATAAGAAGCGTGAATGGCCTTAACCTTATTGACTATTTCCGACCTCTTAGATTCTCGCTCCAACTCCAGCATGCTTAACTCATCTTTTTTGATTTGTTTTTTGTTGCTGTCCTCAATATCATCCAGATCGTCCTTTAGATCCTTCAGGTCACGCTCAGTCTTGACAAAGTAATAGCTGTTTTCCAAAGCATCTTTAATAACCTGATCAACATTTGGAGCAGGCTCAACTACTTCCGGGATAGAAAACTTCGAAATTTTTAACTCAGTATTAACATCTCTTCCCATTAAATCATTAATATTGTTTTTTAGAATATTTAAATTGGCTCTGGCGTATTTTAACTGTTTCCCATAAGATGATGTTTCCACCGCAAGGTTACTGACATCAGACTTTGTGTTCAGGCCATTTTGTTTTTTAAGCCTTTCTACCTCCGTCATCTTTAAATATTGGTTATATGCCTTATCTAAAGTGTCAATCTTGTTTTGGAGGTTTAAAGCTTCTAAACCTAATAAAGCAGCCATCTGCCTGATTTGTTTTTCGGAATCCTCTTTTAATTTTTTTAAATCATCAGTGGTGTTTCTGGCTTCATCCCTTTTACTTTTTAATTCTTTTGTCAATGAATTGCTGTTAGCTATTCCATATGCACTTAAAATATCCAACTGCCCCTCAATTAAATCTGCCGTTGAGCTTATGGATGTACCCAGCATAGCTGAGGTCAGTTTTAAACTTATGTAATAATTGTATTCATCCTCTAAGCCCGGATAAGCACTGGGGCTTTTCCCCTCTTGAAAACCCAATTCTTCATATTTTTTTATTGCTTCATCAATCTGCCTTTTCTTAGCAATATCCCCTGCTCCCATTACATATCTGCCAATGGAATTACTAACTGATCTTTTATATTCATTGTTATAAATATATCCGGCGTGGGTTGACTGACTAATAAGGTGGTCTATGGTCTTTAAGCTTCTGTTATTCTTAACGGCCAACTCCTGGATATCCTCGATCGATAACTCTGAATTAATTTCCTGGGCATAAGCAGGCCATAAAGCCGCTATAAGGAAGAAAAATATCAGAAATATTACCAGCCAACTCTTCCAAGCCTTTTTCTTCATCAAGCATTCCTCCCAAAATGCAATTAGTAACCGAGTGGTTACAAACATATTGTAACCACTCGGTTACTAATTGTAAAGGTAAATTTTTTATTATTTATGAGTTCTTTTGAAGATACCATTTCCAAGCGGTTTCAATTATTTTATCCAAACTGGTATATAAAGGCTGCCATCCTAATTCTTTTTTTATCTTTTCAGAACATGCTACCAATACCGCAGGGTCCCCCGGCCTCCTATTAACAACTTCTTTATTTATTTTTACACCTGTTACTCTTTCAGCAGCCTCTATTACTTCCTTTACTGAAAAACCATTACCATTTCCTAAATTATAGACGGAGGATTTGTAGCCTTGTTCTAAAGCATTTAGAGCTAAAATATGGGCTTGTGCCAGATCGCTTACATGAACATAATCCCTTATGCAAGTTCCATCGGGTGTATTATAATCATCACCAAAAATTAATATTTTTTCTCGTTTACCTAGAGCAGTAAATAATACAAGTGGTATAAGATGGGTTTCTGGATTATGCCCCTCCCCAATTTTCCCGCTTTCGTCAGCCCCTGCTGCGTTAAAATACCTTAAAGCAATATATCTCAATTCATAAGCACGCTCATAATCCTGTAGAATATTTTCTATCATAAGTTTAGTTCTACCATAAACATTAGTGGGATTAGTTCGAACATATTCTGTAATTGGCATTACATCAGGCTCACCATATACAGCTGCAGTAGAAGAAAATACTATTGTTTTTACATTATTTTCTATCATTGTATCTAAGAGATTAATAGTCTTGATAACATTGTTATTATAATATTTTGAAGGGTTAATCATAGATTCTCCAACTATACTATCGGCCGCAAAATGGATAACGCTGGTTATCCCAAATTCTTTAATAATTCTTGTTACCAACTTTCTGTCTGAAATATCTCCAATAATGAGTTTATCTTTATCTACTGCTTGTCTATGTCCATTCTGCAAATTATCCAGTACTATTACTTCTTTCTCCTGCCTTATTAAATCTTTTACAGTATGACTACCAATATAACCGGCACCACCTGTAACTAAAATGGCCATGAGGGTCACACCCCTTGATAATTAATGGACAGTTAATAAGCGTTCTTATTGACAAACCCCTTAAAAACTGTCAGAACTAAAATTTTAATATCTAAGGCCAAACTCCAATTTTCAATATAGTAAATATCGCACTTTATTCTTTCTTCAATAGAAGTATCGCCCCGCCACCCGTTTACCTGTGCCCAACCGGTGATTCCCGGTCTTACCTGGTGCTTAACCATATATTTAGGGATTTCCTCTTTGAACTGTTCTACAAAATATGGTCTTTCCGGCCTAGGTCCAATAAGACTCATATCTCCTTTTAAAACATTAAACAACTGGGGTAGTTCATCGATACTGGTTTTACGAATGAAAGTACCAATTTTTGTTCTGCGGGGGTCATTTTCCGTTGTCCATCTGGTATCTGATTCTTCATCGGTCTGGACCTTCATGGAACGGAATTTATACATCATGAATGTTCTTCTGTTGAGCCCGACCCTTTCCTGTTTAAAAATTATCGGTCCGGGTGAAGTTAATTTTATTAATATTGCTGTTGTAAGCATTATTGGGGATAGTAATATGAGACATATTAAAGACACAGATATATCAAAAGTTCGTTTTATAAGATAATTACCTATATTATCTAGAGGCACTCTTCTAATATTTATTAAAGGCATGCCATCTATTTCGTCAATATACGGCTTAGCGGGAATATATTTAAGATAATCAGGAACAATCTGAACTTTAACACCACTTTTTTCGCCAATTTTGATAATTTCCTTCAATAAATCATATTCTTTTATTGATAAAGTAACAATTATTTCATCTATAAGAGTTTTATTTATTATATTTTCCAGGTCACTTAGTCTACCGATTACTTCGACATCATGAATTTTTCTGCCTACCTTTTTGCGTTCATCTAAAAAACCTATTATACTGTAACCAAGCTCTTTATTGGCCTTCAATTTTTGCACAAATTGCTGTCCTAATTCTCCTGCTCCAATTACAAGAATATATTTGATGTTATAACCCTGTTTTCTGAGAAATCTTAATGTTTTTCTTACAGTAAAACGTTCCAAAACAGTAAATAAGATTGAAAAAAAAGCAAATAGTAATATTACAAGTCTTGAATAGTTAACTTCTTTTATTATAAACAAAATACTCAAAAGTATTATTACTCCAATTATATTTGCGCTTGTTATATTTAAAGCTTCTTCTGTTAAATCTTTATTTCTATGGGGCAAATATAGGCCAAACAGGCTATATAAGAATAAATATAAAGGAATAATAATTATTAGTGCTTTTAAATAATTGGATAGAGGAATATAGTCTCCACTTTTATAATTATTAAATCTCAAAACAAAAGCCAAGATGAGAGAACTTGCTATCACACAGCCGTCTAATAAAACTTGAATTCTATTTAGAATCTTCTGGTTTTCTCTTATCAAAGCTAAACAACTCCCTGATTACCAACAATGAATTTTTTATCAATGTTAAAATAAACTTAATAACTATTCCGGTATATACAAGCCCTTTAATAATTATATTATACTTGTCCCTGTAATGGTCGTTAAAAAATAAAAACATTGCTCTATGAAATTCATAAATTGTCTTCCATTTTTTTTTTCTTGCTACTAGATCCTTTATAATGAATTATCTTAGCCTCCGGATAATATACTATCTTCCACCCGGCCTTTTTTATGCGATAGCACCAATCAATATCTTCGCCATACATAAAATATTTTTCATCGAGCAAACCTACTTGTTCTATTACTTCCCTCCGTACCATCATAAAAGCCCCTACTAAACAATCGACTTCATGTATTTGGTCTTCATCCAGATATGTTAAGTTATACGAACCGAACTTTTTACTTTTCGGAAATAATTTCGCTAAACCTATTGCATGGTAAAAAGAGTTTTCCGGTGTAGGAAAACTCCGTTTGCATGCTTTATCTAAGGAGCCATCGGGTAATACTACTTTACACCCCAATGCCCCGATATCTTTGTTTTTATCCAAATATTTAATACACTTTTCTAAGCAATCGTCAACTACAATAGTATCAGAGTTTAATAATAAAATATATTTCCCTTTAGCCTGTCTTATAGCTACGTTATTAGCTTTTGAAAAGCCGAGATTGTTTTTTTGGGGTAAAAGATTAACTTGAGGAAATGCCTCTTTAATTTTTGTTACACTTTCATCATTTGAGTTATTATCAACTACAATAGTTTCCAGTAATAGATTATACCTATTTTTGTAAATTGAGTTTAAAGTCTGGATAGTAAGTTGGCAGGTATTATAACTAACAATAATGATTGATAAATCCATATTTCAACCTCTATTCTTTAGTCGAAGGAAGTTTTTGAAAAGTTTAATTATTAAATAGTCCCATGTATTTTTTATTAATTTTCTTTGAATAGAAACATAATTTTTTAAATATTTTAGCCTATGTTTAATTCTTTTAATCTTGTGTAGAGTTCTAAAACCTTCACATATTCCTAATAAGTATACTCTGCCATAGCCTTTAAAGCCAAAAAATATAACTTTAACTATAAACCCAAATATAATAAATGGAAGGTTTAATACTAATTGTAAGAAAGGCATGTTTTTATAAGGCACATAAATATTATTTCTTGCCGCTAGTCTAATTTTAAAGTTATTATATTTACTTCCACTGGTGGCACTTCCAACATGATAACACATTGCACTAGGGCAAAAAACATTTTTATAGCCATAAACCCTGGCCCTATATCCAATATCCACATCCTCCATATATGCGAAAAAAGCCTCATCAAAATATCCTATCTTTTCAAATAACTCTTTTCTGTATAAAGCTGCTCCTGCGCAAGATGAAAATATTTCACCAGTTTTATTATATTTCTCTATATTATCCCCATCTCCAGTCTTAAAAGCCCAACCTAAAATAGTATATTGATCACCGGCATCATCAATTTTATTTCGATTATAGTATTGAATCATTTTAGCTTGTACAGAAAATATGGATTTATCCTTTTCAATACATTCATGAAGTTTTTCTAAACAATTCCTTTCTAATTCAACATCATTATTAAGCAGAAATATATATTCACCTTTTGCTAACTTAATCCCTTGATTTACAGCAGCACTAAAACCAAGATTCTCATTATTTTCTATTTCTATAAGATTATTAATAATGTTTCTTTCTTTTAATTGACCTAAGATCTGCAAACTATCGGGTTGACCCCCTATAATTGGAGATTATCTGCGTAATAATTTTTCT
>JAAXZE010000109.1 GCA_012720075.1 Clostridia bacterium | reverse complement strand
GTTTTCATTCCTTAGCCAAAAGCTCCGTTATCTCCGGGGATGTTATAAAATCTATAATTTGCCGGGCTAAGAAGGCTGTTTTTTTAGAATTTATGCGGTCCGGTACATCCAAATGGGTATGGTTATTGACCAGCCAGTTATCGGACAGAATGGTTACCGCAGGAATGGAAGCCCGGCCCAACACTTCATGATCACTGGTATTATGGGTGGTGTCCTGCCGGCTAATAACCAACTGCTCACGGTTTTGCCACCGGGAATACAATTCATCGGTAACTTGCCTGGGACCCGCGCTCCAATAAAGGAAATGGTTTTCATTGCCGGACCCGATACTGTCTAAATTAATAGCTAAATAGATTTTTTTCAAATCCAGGGGAGGGTTGTCTATAAAATATTTGGAGCCGATTAAGCCCATTTCTTCCGCTCCCCAAAAAGCGACTATAATTGAATAGGGTAAATCTTTTTTTTGCGAAGAAAGAACCCGAGCCATCTCCAATACTGCACCGACACCGGAAGCATTATCATTAGCCCCAGGATAAAGCCGGTTCTGCCATTGGCCCAGATGATCAAAGTGGGCGGAAAGAAGCACATATTCCTCCGGTCTTTTGGAACTTTTAATCACGCCCAGAACATTATCGGAAAGCAACGTGTTCCCATTATCTTTCAGATAAAACACCAAGCGTTTATTGTCCCACCGCAAATCGGCTCCGGGTATAGGAAAGCTCTGAAAAAATGTACCTTTATCTCCTAAGGGCTCTAACCCGTATTCTTTTAATTCTTGGGCCAGGTATAAACTTGCTTCCGCATCTCCCCGGCTTCCCGCCCTTCTTCCTTCAAAATCTTTGGAGGCTAATTTTCGTATATGCTCTTTAATTCGCTTCTCATCAATATGATATGAGTCATCATTGATTTGAGGCTGGGCGGCTTTTAGCTGCCGGTCTGGATCTTTAAGCTGACAGCCCATGAACACTCCTAAAACAATGCTGCCTAAAACAAATATTATAAAAAAAGTCAGTACCAATAATCTTTTATTAATTCCCACCGTTTACCTCCCTGGGTAGGTTCACGTTTTTTTCCCCCGGTTTTTTGATTCTATTTCTCTTTTTTTCAGCAATTCTCTGATGCTCATTTCCGATTCAAAGGAAAAAATGTCTGCCTTTTCAATAATGCGATCCGTCACCCGTTGTCCATAATAATCCTGGAGTTCATTTATATTAAGGTTGCTGTTAATTATCCAAGGTTTATTATAATTATTCCGATCCTCAATTATGATGCGAATTTGATTTTGGGCAAAAGGAGTGATGTTTTCCGCAGCCAAATCATCAATTATTAATAAATCCACATTTTTCAAATAATCCAGCTGGAAGTTTTTGTCCAGTTGTTCCCCTTCCCGGTTATATTTGTACTCTCTGATAATATCAAGAAGGTCATCTATCCGTTTGTAAATTACCGTTGCGCCTTGTTTCAATACTTCGTTGGCTATGGCCAAAGAAAGGTGGGTTTTCCCTCTTCCCACTGGACCTGTAAAAAAAAGGTTGTTCTGGTTTTCCTTTTTTACTACCTTTAAAGCAAATTCTTTGCATCGTTCTACTTTATCCTGCATACTTTTCGCATCACGGTAAAAACTTACGTCAAAATTGGCAAAGGTCTTGTTTTCATTATTCCCGCTAATCCCGCTTTGTTGAAAAATTGCATCCAGCCTTTCCCTTTTGTAGCACTCACAAAGGACACCAGGGTCAATGTACCCGCGGTCCTGGCATTTGGGACAATCCCATTCCGGTTCATATATATTTAGCGGTATGGAGTTAGCCTTTAAAATCAGTTCTTTTTCCTTTAATAATAATTTGACCTCTTTGTCTATCTGAGCCGCTCGAAACCGATTTTTCTTAAGTATGCCCACATTTATCATTTCATAGCTCAACCGGCTGATTTCCTCGGCGATTTCCTTTAGGCGAGGAAATCTCTCATGGAGGAGTTTTATTTTTTGTTCACACTCTTCCATTTTTTTATGAATTAAGGCCTCTCTATGTATCATTAAAGCAGTCCTCCTATTCCACTAAATAACTTAAGTCCCGCTTGTTATGGTCAACTTTCTGGGTTTTATTTTTTTTCATATTTTTCCGCTCAGCCAGATGTTTATTTACCTCATCGGGAGTCTTGATTCCTTCTTTATGCCAATTTTCCAATACTTTATCGATATAACTGAAAGTGGGGTCGGCAGCATGAATGGTTTGTTCAACAGCCAGCATAATCATTTCATGGGAGAACTTCCACTCATTTGCCCACTTCAGATAGCATTCTTTTTCAATTTCCGTTGGATAGCTTTTATGCCCTAACCGTTTTTTTATCTCAGCCACTTTATAAACGGTTGTATTTAAGTTTTCTATAAATTTTGCAAAACTTTCCTTGTCCTCCACTTTAGCGCCGTAAGCCAATTGGGTAAAGAAGCTGAAGGGATAGGGACGGCGGAGGATGTTATGGTAATAAAGAAAAATATCGGTAATCAGGTCATAGCTCCAGTTATACTGCCGCGCCGCTTTTTCCAGCTCAATTTTTTCTTTGACCGTTAAGAAACGGGCCAGTTGTTTCTCCAAATTTTTAATAAAATCCGAATAGCTTATTTCCTCGGCGGTCGCCGCCGTTTCAATCCGGACCGGGTTAGCCCCCAGGTTTTCGCTTATTAGATCAAACATCGGCGAAAAATCGACCCTTTCCAGCTCAGGATACCAAATAAGCAATCCTTTTTTTTCCAAAGTTTTTACCGCGGCTTGAGCATACATATCAGTCTTCTTGACCTGATTGGGGCCACAATAAAACAAATATAGCAATTTCCCCAAATCCTCAAAATTCAAACCTAAGGGCTCCATAAAGCCTATCAGATTTTTGGGGATACCGACAAAACCGTTTTCCAAAAGCCAGGCTGTAAAATTCTGTTTATTCATTAAATTCCACCTCTAAACGGCAACCTATTATACAAATTATAACATTACCCCAAAATAAAAGAGAGAAAAAATTAAGTCTCGAACGAGACTTTCTAAACCGGTTAAACATGTAGACTTTTTATCCGCACATTAACATGCAAAACATTTAACCCAGCTAAGTGCTCTACTAACTCTATTGTAGCCTTTTGAAATTCCTCGGCCACCTGCCTTAAGTTAACCCC
Source organism: Clostridia bacterium (assembly GCA_012720075.1). Classification (GTDB taxonomy): domain Bacteria; phylum Bacillota; class Peptococcia; order Peptococcales; family BICA1-8; genus JAAXZE01. Next base: position 10,935 of record JAAXZE010000109.1, on the reverse strand, counting down.
ATACAGGGCTTTTATCTCAACGCCGATGGCTACTCCCTCATCAGTCATATTGATATTTACTTTATAAACCTGTTTTATTTGAGGGATTTTTTCAGCCACGGCTTTCGTAAATTGTTCAATGACATTTTCCGAAATAAGAAGCTTGCCCAGCATGTTAAAGCGGGGTCGCACAATGGATTTTTCTCCAATTTTATGCATACCCTTTTTCTTAAAAAAATACTGCAAAGGGTCAATAAAGTAATTGGGAAAATCCTTCTTGATTTCTATAGTGGGTAAAGGAATAACATGTTTCCCATATTCTTTTCGCATTTTCTTGGCTTTTATTATCTCTAATTCCGTGGAAATGTCTTCTATATTTATGACTTTGGCAGGCTCAGATAAGCTCAGTGCTTTGGTAATTTTCTCAACCATTTTAACCGATGTGCCCAGTATTAATATTTTTTCGGGGTTAATCCTTTCCAGCTCTGCTTTCACAATGGCGGCATGCTGTTTATCCGTAAAAATGGCCCTTCTTACCGCTTGCATAGAGGTCAATTCCCTTTTGGCTGAAAAACCTGCCAGTTTCTTACCGTCTTTGATTAATAAACCGTCGTCAATAACGGTATCAATACCATATTCTAAAGCCACCTGCATAGCTTTATGGCTTTTTCCCGTACCGCTGGGCCCGACTAAAGCATAAACTTCCAAAAGAAAACACCTCTTTTCTCTGGGGATTAACTGGAAGAAAAGTAACTGGTGACTGGTAAATTAAAAGTGTGTTAGTGTTTAAAGTCTTTATCGATAGTCGATAGCTGTAAGTCAATAGTTTTACTGATCTTTTTTCAGTAGAACTGTAGAACTGTATATACGGAGTAAAGCTTCTTGGTTTTTTTATTTCGCCTAAATGTGACAAAATCCTTCTACGGCCTGAAGTAACCATTTAAAATAACCTTGACAATAAATTTTCTAAATAGCTTCATCAGGTTTGAAAATTTTATAGAATAACGGGCAGTTTCTCCAAATATTCCATTCCTTTTTCCGTAACCGAGCATTTATAAGCCAATATTTTTACACCGCAATTTGAGGCTTTACGCAGAGTGCGGCCAAAAATAGGGTCCATTTGGTCATGGGGTGCAAATTCTTGGGCATCTTCCCGCATAACAACAAACGCCACCGCGGCTTTATGGTTATCATTGCAAAAGGATATTAATTCCTCCAAGTGCCTGACGCCCCTTGCCGTCGGTGCATCGGGAAATAAGGCCGTTTTGTTTTCAACCAGGTTTACCGATTTTACCTCCACCAAATAATGATATCGAGGAAATTCCAAAAGGAAATCAATGCGGCTTTGCCCTATGGTTTTTTCACGGTAAAAAGTCGTGCAAGAGCGAAAGAAAGGTATTTTACCGTTTTTCAACCAAACGGCAAAAAGGTCGTTAGCCAAATGGGCGTTCAGGCAAACCATAATCCCATCTTTTTCGACCAGCAGCAAATCATAAGGGGTTTTTCTTAGATTATTTTGGGTTTTTCTTACCCAGACCCAAGCCCCCGGGACCAGTAATTCCGCCATTCTCCCCGAATTGGGAACATGGGCTTTATAAACTTTGCCGTCTAATTGAATCTCTGCCCTAAACCGGTTTTCCCGCTTTATAAATATGGCCTTTTCTAATAAGCCAAAATAATAATCCATCTTTATTCCTCCTTTCTGTAATATTACCATAAATAAAAATTAATTTTCGTTTAAAAATAAAGACAGAATTTCTTGGGCAGTTAAGGTTTAAATTGGTTATAATATACAGTAAATAACAAAAAAATAGTTAAATAAAACAGGGAATAATTTTTTGCTTTTTCGAAAGCCCTATCAAGGAGGTAAAACATGGACAGCAGATTGCAGTTAATCAAAGAATTGACGGAATTACACGGTGTCTCCGGCTTTGAAGAAGAAGTGCGTTACTATGTGAAAAACCGCCTGGAAAAAATCACTGAAATCAGCACCGACAATCTGGGCAGCATAATTTGCAAAAAAACCGGATCTTCCGAAGACCCAAAGATAATGTTGGCGGGGCATATGGATGAAATCGGATTTCTGGTTAGTTCAATTACCAAGGAAGGTTTTTTAAAGTTTATCCCCTTAGGGGGCTGGTGGGATCAGGTTCTCTTGGCCCACCGAGTCATTGTCAAAGGCTCCAAAGGTGATATCCCCGGAATTATCGGTTCAACCCCTCCCCATTTACTGGAAGCCAAAGAAAAGGAAAAAGTTTTTGAAAAAAAAGCTATGTTCATTGATATCGGCGCCGAAAGCAAAGAAGAGGTTATGGAGAAATTCGGCATTCAACCCGGCGATGTAATTGTGCCCGACAGTCCTTTTACACCTATGCATAACCCCAAATACATAATGGCTAAAGCCCTGGACGCCCGGTTAGGCGTGGCCCTGTTTATAGAAACCATTGAAGAACTGGCCGAAATCGACCCTCCCAATACCGTTTTTGGGGTAGGTACCGTGCAAGAAGAGGTAGGATTAAGGGGTGCCCAAACCTCTACCGATGTTGTAAAACCGGACCTGGCTTTTGTGCTGGACGTAGGTATTGCCGGTGATACTCCCGGCCTGGAAGGCAAATATATTGATGTTGAGCTGGGGAAAGGACCCATACTGCTTTTAGCCGACGCTTCCATGATTCCTAACCGCAGCCTGAGGGATTTTGTCATAGACACAGCCAAATCCCATAATATTCCTTTACAATTTGCCACTATGACCGGAGGTGGTACCGACGGCGGGACAATCCACAAATACGGTTCCGGTGTACCGGCCGTCTCCTTCGGCATACCCACCCGTTATATCCATAGCCATTCCGGCATATTCCACCGGGATGATTACGATAATTTACTAAGGCTTCTAATGGAAATGATCAAAAAATTAGATGCCGGTACAGTGGACTTAATAAAAAAGTGAATAGTTAATGAAAAAATCGCCGAGCGGCGATTTTTTTCATTATTATAGATTTTCAGCCATATCTTTATTAATATTCTTATAAATTTTAAACTTCCTCTTCTTTTATGACACAACCTGACATTTTATCCTAAAGAAAAAATTACGCAAATGTTGTAAAATACATCTCTGGAAATATTTATTAATTGGAGGAAAATTATGTTGATTTTTGTTGCACCTGGAAAAATACAGGAATTGGGCAAACAGAAAATGCTGATTTTTTATCAGCAATCGACCCGTTTTTTGAAAACAATATATCTCCGATAGCAATTCTGGACAAAAATTTTAATTTTATCAAAGTTAATAAAGCCTATGCCCAAGCCGATAATCGGGATCCTCAGGACTTTGTAGGCCGGAACCACTTTGAGCTTTATCCTTCCGGGTATAAAAAAATTTTTAAGCAGGTGGTTGAAACAAAAAAGACCTATACTGGATACGCCCAGCCTTTTGTCTATGAGTTTAACCGTAAAAGGGGAATTACCTATTGGGATTGGACATTGCATCCCATTCTTGACAAAGACGGAGAAGTTTCACTTTTGGTCCTTTCTCTTATTAATGTAACCGAAAGAGTCAAAGCCTTAACGGAGTTAAACAACTTTTTCAATCTATCGGCCGACATCTTATTAATAATGGATTTTTCCGGAAAAATAATTAAAGCCAATTACTCGGTTGAAAAATTATTAGGGTATAAGATACAGGAAATTGTTTCAAAATCTTTAACGGGTCTAATCCATCCCCATGATCGTTTAAAAACAGTTAGATATATTAAAAATGCTATAAAGAAAAATAATATCAAACTTTTTGAAAACCGTTTGCTGCATAAAAATAATACTTATCGTTGGTTTGAATGGAATGCTAAAACGGATATAACTCATAAGCTTATCTATGCCGTGGGCCGCGATATCACAGAACGAAAAAAAAATGAAAAATCCCTTGAATTATTTGCCTCCATAGTCAATTGCACCGACGATGCTATCATAAGCAGAGATTTAGACGGGAGAATCCTCAGCTGGAATAAAGGCGCTGAGAATATCTACGGCTATAAAGCCGGTGAGGTGCTGGGCAAAAACGACATCATTTTTTGGCCTCCGGGATTGAAGTTTGACCCTGAGATAGAGTTACTGGAACGGGTTGCTAAAGGAGAGCATATTAAGAATTTTGAAAGCGTTCGGAGAAAAAAAGACGGTAATCTGGTCTTCTTATCAAAAACCATCTCGCCTATCTATGATAAAACGGGAAGAATTGTCGGTTCAACTACCATTGCCAAAGACATTTCGAAACAAAAACAATTTGAAGCCGAAATGATGAAACTGGACCGTTTAAATACCTTGGGCGAGCTGGCAGCCAGTATCAGCCATGAAGTAAGGAACCCTTTAACCACAGTCAAAGGTTTTTTACAACTGTTAGTAAATAAAGATTGCTATCAGGAAGATAAAAAATACATAAAAATCATGATTGATGAATTGGACCGGGTTAATTCCTTAATATCTGAGCTTTTATCCATTGGGAATACACCCCCGATAAAATTTACACTATCTGATTTAAATAATATTATAGATAATTTGGTTCCCCTTTTGCAGGTGGATGCCTTGGCCAAAAATAATTACATAAAATTAGAACTTAACACTATTCCTAAAATATTATTAAATGAAAAACAAATCAGGCAAGTGATTATTAATCTGGTCCGTAATGGTTTGGAAGCTATGCCGGCCGGAGGAAAACTTACCATAAGAACTTTCGAAGAGAAAGAATACGTTGTCTTAGCCGTTCAAGACGAAGGATGCGGTATACCGCCGGAAATTTTAAACAACCTCGGCAAAGCCTTTTTTACCACCAAAAAAGACGGAACCGGATTAGGGCTGGCCACTACCTTCAGCATTTGTAAAAAACACGGGGCAAGAATAAATGTGAAAACCGGTCCCCAGGGCAGTACCTTTGAGGTTTATTTTTAAAAAACCCTAAACCGGGAAAAAATCAGAAGAGAATATTATTTGACCCCGCATAATCCCTACTTTTTTAATGAACAGTTTTTTAGAACATTGTATTATGCCATTCCGTTGCCCACAATAATTATGAATTCCCACGGAAATGTCTACTTTGTCAACCTGATGGCTGAGAAAGTATTACAGATGGAATACGAAGAAGGATATTTTAAAAAAGGCGGCGGGATAATAAACTGTATTGTAAGAAACTCCCGGGCCTGCTGCAAAGATATTGATATTTGCAATCACTGCACCGTTAAGATTACCGCCATGGCGGCAATAAGGGAAAACAAAACAGTCCAGAATAAAATGGAAATTGCTGTCAAAAATGAACCGGGCAATAATAGAACCATCAAGTTCTTAATTACCTCTTCACCCTTAGTATATAGAGAGGAAAAAATGGCAATAGTGGTTATTCAAAATATTGGGACTGTTTATAGTTAGCCTAAAGACCTAAAGTAAAAAAACAGAGTTCCGCAATGGACTCTGTTTTTTATTTCCTTTTCGCCAAATTTATATGCCTAAAAAATTTTTGCAATAGAAATCAAAAACTTGAACACAAATTTTTTTAATTCCCTTAAGGGAATTAGTTTTTTTAAAGAAAGGCACATGCGCAATGCAGTGATATAACTGAGATCTAATCCTATTTTGCGAGAGCCTTCATTGACTTTAAAAAATTTTATTCTATTTTTTTAATTAAATTCCTCTTTTTCTTTATTCTATCTGCATCGAGCGGCAAAAGCTATTTTTATACACCTAAACCTCTCGAATTAATTGGCTATATTATCTTTTCTAAAAATTATTAACATATTATAAACTGGGAACCTCCTGTTTTTTACACAAACTACACCGACGGAAAAACATTCCAAATATTTTAATCAACAATGATAAATTGCCAATTTTATTTATTATTTATCATTATATTTCAACTTACCAAAGATGTTATCACCACATCCCGCTGGACATATTTCCCGCGATAAAGGGCATTATCAGCGAATTGAATAAGCTCATCGGCACTGGATGCATCATCCGGGAAGGTCGCTACCCCTATGGTTACGGTTAATTTACCTCCGGGAAGCTTTTCTTCACCCGGAATTTTTGTCTCTCTGATAGTAAGTCTAATCCTTTCGGCAACTTCTTTGGCTTTTTCTTTATCCATTCCGGGCAGGATAACGGTAAACTCTTCCCCTCCATAACGGGCAACAATATCATAAGTCCTGAAACTGCTTTTTAAAATCCGGCCGATTTCCATTAATACCTTGTCGCCCTCTAAATGACCATACAGGTCATTATACATTTTAAAATGATCAATATCTATAATGAGCAGGCTGAGACAGGAATTATAAGCTTTAGCCACCTCCGTGTTCAGCATCTGGCGGAAATAACGAACATTATAAAGTTTAGTCAAGTCATCGGTAACGGCCATGTTGGCCATTTCGTAGTTGGCATCCAAAAGGCCTCTTTCCGTTTCCTTCTGTTCCGTTATATCCCGATAGATGCCTATGGCTCCGATAATTTCATCCTGCTCGTCATCATAAACCCTAAAGGTTTCCACCTGAAAAACCTTTTGTTTTCCATTTTCATCAATAAAGATTCTTTCGGCATTTTTATGGACTTTTCCCGTTTCCAAAGACTCGGTGATTAAGCTGGTATAGTTACCGTTTTCATCAAATTTTTTCCCACCATAGTATAATTCCCAATCGGTCTTTCCATACAATTCCTCTTCAGGACGATTATAAATAATTCCCGCCGCCGGATTAATTATTTGCGTCTTGCCTTCTTTATCAATAAATTGAATACCGTTATCGGTATTGTCTAACATAATTCTAAAAATTTTAGAAACCTGACCCAGTTTCTTTAAATTCTCGCTGTAATAGTATAAGCAATAAGCCAATACAATATTGGTTAAAACCGGAATTCCTCCCTCAACCATATTTAAAACAGCAAAGGGATTAAGCCAAGCGGAAAAAATATAAACTATGTTAAGCAAAATAAGGCCCACCAAGAAATCTTTCCAGTCTTTATACCACACAGTGATGCTTATGACCTGCAAATTATACAAGTAGCAATATAAAGAACTTAAAGAGCAGTAGGAAATAATCATTAATGCCATTAAAATCAATATCCTGCTTGCCCATATTTTCTTGGTCTCCATCCTTACCCAGGCTATGTGTGAAATGGTCATAATCAATAATAAACTTAGACAATAAAGAAAAAATAACCATGGTTCAATTAAAGTATAAATTTTTCCTGATAAATCATTTATCAAAATAATTACAACAAAGAATACATTAAAATATGGTAAAAATTTATTGAAATTAATCTCCTTAATCATCCACGAAGTATTAAGCATGCCGGTTGTACTCCAATTTTTGTATTTTTAGTTAGTATTCTACATTTTTTTGTATAATCCTTTTGTCCCTCAGTAAAAAAGGCAGAGAACATCTATATATAAGTTTTCTCTACCTATTAACAAATTTTTTAGCCGGTCTTTAAATGTTATTTATCTGTTCCACCATTTTCATAGATTATTTCACGCCAAAGACCACAACAACCGACAACTTTCCTCCCGTAGTACGCCTGATTGATTAACGGAAAGATTTTCGAAAATAAGAGTCTGGTTCAAGAATTAATCTATCACCCCAATTTTTTTCCTATAGAAGGAGGAACTTTATTGGATAATTCCACCATATGTTCTGCCAAAACTTTTATTCTCTCCCGCAGTTTAAATATGCAATCAAATTCACTGCCCTTTCCCCGGACTATATCCTCAGCCAAAGCCCGACAGTTTGGAGCACCACAAGAACCACAATCCAGTCCGGGTAAATTCTTTAAAATCTCCTCTAATTTAATCATCTTTCCTAACGCCTTTTCTCGATCATCATCCAGTTTCAATATTTCTCTAGGCTCCAGCTTCTTGACCCAGTAAGCAAAATCGGATAGTTTTTGGTAGGCATTGTCCGGACCCTTAACTTTTGTTCCATACTTATCAATCAACAATTTAATTCTTTTTTTGGCAATAAAGCTGTTTTCAACAGTCAAAGGTCCTCCCACACAACCACCCAGGCAGGCTTGACATTCTAAAAAATCTATATCCTGAAGTTTCCCCATTTCCAATAACTCCCGGATTTTAATTACATTTTCGTTCCCGTCAACTGCTAAATAGTTTTCTGATTTAAGGGCCAAAGATTCTCCTCCGGAAATAGCCCAGCCTATTCCCCTGCCATTGGCTTTCTGTAAAAGATGCATGTTTTCCTCATCAACCAGATTATTAATTAATTTGGCATATACGGCCGACATATTTAATACACCATCAACATAGCTTTTTTCGGTACTTAAAGGACTTTTTACACTGGTTACTTTTGCCGCACAAGGGCTGATAAAAAAGACACCTATTTCTTCCACCTTAAATCCTTTTTCTTCCTGCAGCCGTTTCTTAACTAACCTGGCAGCAACCTCCATAGGCGAAAGGATGGTAATTACATTATCTAATAAGGCCGGAAAACGAACCTGAATAAGCCTTATAACAGCGGGGCAAGCCGAAGAAATAGCGGGTCGCTTAAATTTTCCTTTCTGGAGCTCACCTGCTATAAAATCGCTTACCAGTTCGGCTGCTTGGGCAACCTCAAAAACATAATCAAAGCCTAAGGCCAACAAAGAGTTTAGTATGCGTTCTACGGTAATTTCTTTCTTGAACTGGCCGTAAAGGCTGGGAGCCGGAATTACTACTTTATATTTAAAGTTATCCAAGGAATCTAAAGTGTCTGTTACCGCCATTTTGGCTTGATGAGGGCAGCGCCTAATACACTCACCGCAATCAATACATCGTTCGTCGATAATAACCGCTTTCCCGTCTCTGACCCGGATAGCTTCGGTCGGACAATATTTAATACAGGTGGTACAACCTTTGCATTTTTCCTTGTCAAGGGTAACCGAATGAAAATAGCCCATAAATGCTCCCCCTTATAAGTTTATAACCATTTCAACCTTTGTCCCTTGGCCTTCGCCGGAATCAATACAAAAGAAATCGGAACAATTTTTCATATTAGGCAAACCCATTCCTGCTCCAAAGCCCATTTCTCGAATTTTATCGGAAGCTGTTGAGTAACCTTCCTGCATAGCCAACTCGATATCCGGAATTCCAGGTCCGGTATCCTCACAAAGTATTCTAATATTATCCGATGAGATATAGATTGTAATTTTTCCTCCGAAAGAATGAATTATCATATTCATCTCTGCTTCATAGGTGGCAACGGCTACCCGTCGAATAACTTCCGATTGACACCCTAATTGGCTTAAACATCTTTTAACATCACTGGCCGCTTTGCCTCCTCCGGCAAAATCACCGGAGACAATAGTATATTCCAATACCAGGGGTCTAATCTTTTCAGTTGTCATCTTGTCCGCTCCTTAAACCTGCTTGATATAACATTCCGCATACAGTAAACAGTGAATACTTGGTATACATAACTACTATTTCCTTTTCTTTTGCCAGTTCAACAATTTCAGCAGAGGGTTTCCTGTTTTGCACAAAAATAACCGCAGGTATATCACTCATTTCCGCTGTTCTGATAACCTGCAAATTATTAAGGCCGGTCACCAACAGTTTATTATTGCCGGAACAGGTTAAAACACTACTCATCAGTTCCGAGGCACAAATACAATCAACCTGCATATCCAACTTGTCGTCATTGGCCAAAACCTTGCATTTTAATAATTCTTTTATTTCCCGAAGGTCCATTTATTCACCTCCAAAGAAGTTCCCGTATCTATTAAAACTATTTATCTATATTATTCTAGAGGCCCCTTAATAATCCTTCCGTTCTCAATAAAGAAAGTGCTAAAAATCACAAATAAAAACCGGCCAAAAGCCGGTCCTGTTTCCATTTGCAATTTTTACACTTTTTAACTAGACTACCTTTTTAATTTCCAGTAATTCATCGGAACTTAGGGTTTTTTCCAAATCCAGAAGAATTAGCAGTCTTTCCTCATATTTTGCAATTCCGACAATACCGCTGTGATTAAAATTATTGAAAAATTCAGGTGTAGGTTCTATGTAATCCTCTGATATTCTTAAAACTTCGGAAACTTGGTCGGCTATTACCCCAATTTTCTTCTCACCGACTCTGCACACTATAATTCTGGTACTATCGGTGACTTCAGCATCCCTTTGATAAAAACGTCTTTTTAAATCAATTACCGGTATGACCTGTCCCCGTAGATTAAGTATGCCTTTTATAAACACCGGCGCTTCAGGAATCTTGGTAATTTCCTGAAAAAGAACTATTTCCTGAACATCGGTAATTTTAAGCCCATACTCTCCGTCAGCCAGTTTAAAAATCACAAACTGTTGTTCAGCCATATTTAACCCTCCGCTTTGTATCAAAAATAAATGTTACTAATTATTTCTATTTTAAATTACTTTTTCCTGCCCGACTATGCTCTCTGTCTTAAAAGGAAAAAAAGAATTATTGTAGAATAAAAAAGATAGGTGTAACAAGATTGCCTTGGAGGAGATATAAATGTACCTGTTTATAAATTTTGACTCTTACCTTGTTAATATGCTTGTGTTAATATTCTTTTTTCTTATTATGTTATATTACTTCGGAAAAAAAGAACAATCAAAAGTAGTAAACGAAGAAAAAGCTTTCCGCCAAATGATTTATAAATTAATAGGGAAAGAAAGCCTTCCCCTTTACAAAGGAGAAAATATTGTCAACTGGTCAAAAGTTTACAATTTGCTGAAAGAAGTCCCGCCCTCACAGGAAAGAGATGAGGTTATGGAAATCGTCCGGGAAAGAAGAGATAACCAAAAAAATAACAGAGCTAAAGCAAATAATAAAGATGCTTAAAGACCCTGGCCTATTAGGCCAGGGTCAGTTTGTTGACAAACCAAATTTATTATCAACGAAAAGCTAGCTCAAACAGTTATAAGGAATGAACTCGGTGGCTTCGGGAATTATCAAAACTCCCCGGCACTTAATTGAAAAT
>JAAXZE010000108.1 GCA_012720075.1 Clostridia bacterium | reverse complement strand
CTGTTTGAGCTGGCTTTTCGTTGATAATAAATTTGGTTTGTCAACAAGCAATGGCGGCTTATTTTCAAGCCGCCATTTACGTTTAAAATTTGATGTTAATTTTTATAACTCCTTCTTTAACCAGGGCCGTATAAACGATTAATACCGAAGGACCTAAAATCAGACCGATAGGTCCTGTCAATTCAAAACCGACATACATGCTGGCCAGTGTGCCCAGGGCGCTTATTCCCATGGCGTCCCCCAGTATTTTTGGTTCCAGAGACCTTCTTAATACAATCAAAAGGCCGTATAAAACCAGGAGTCCGATGCATAAAACCAATTCCCCTTTAAAAAAGTCGTAGATAGCCATTGGCACAATTACTGAACCGGCGCCAAAGATGGGCAGAAAATCGACCAGTGTTACAACTAAAGCGGTGGTCAAAGCATATTTAACTTTTAACAGGTAAAAGCCGACGGCAGTTACGGTAAAAATCAATATGCTGATTATTATTTGGCCCCTAATAAATCCAATTACGGCTTTATAGAGATTATCCATTACCGTTTCGACCCTGGCGTGGGTACTGGGGTCAAAGAAGGAAAGAAAACCTTGCTTAATATTGGGCAGTGAAAAACTAATAATGTAGAAAGCAATAAAGAAGACTATGGTTTCGATAAAAAGGCTTGGCAAAGCTGCCGCAATATTTAAAGAATAACCGGCTATTGTTCCGACAATGGTTTGGATAGAATTAAGGGCGCTGTATAACAGTTCTTTCAAACCGGCTTGAAACTGAGGGGGAATAGACAAAAACAATGTTACGGTTTTCATGGTTAAAAGATCTATATTGCCGGCCACTTCCCTGATTATTCTAATTACCGATGAAGAAAGTCCCACCAGTTCTCGGGTGGCTTTGGAAATTAACAGAATTAATATTAAAAAGAATAATACGGTAAAGAGGGATGAAACCAATATGGCGGAAATGGGTCGGGATAATCTTAGCTTTTTATTTATGAACTGAACAATAGGTTCTTGCAAAACTACAACCAAAAGGGCCAGCAAAAATGGAAAACCTACGGTGAATAAACCGTAAAGCAAAAGCAACCCTAAGGCCATAAAAAAAATCGTTCTTATGCTCATATTGTCCTCCCAAAAATGAAAAATATGCCATAATTGTATTATAACCTAAAAATTATTTCTATAATCTATTATAATGTAAAAATAGTATTATTAATTATATTCAAAATTTTATCAGCTGTTGGCTTGGGCTGCAAAGAAATAATAAACCGGATTTATGGTATAATAATAAATTATCTTGTTATTATTTGTCCGGCTGTAGTTTAAAGGGGGAAATTTATGTTCAAAATTTTGGCGATAAATCCCGGGGCAACCTCCACCAAGTTTGCCGTTTATGAAGAGGAAAATGAGCTTTTTAGGCAAACTGTCCATCATCCCGTGCACCAATTAAAAAATTTTTTAAAAATAGTTGACCAGTTTCAATATAGACTGGATTTAATTCTTAGCAGTCTGAAAGAAAAAAACATCCGGCTCTCTTCCTTGTCAGCCGTGGTTGGGAGGGGAGGCTTATTAAAACCTGTTAAAGGCGGTACTTATCTGGTTAATGAACAAATGGTGCAAGATTTAATCAAAGCTAAAAGGGGAGAACATGCCTCCAACCTCGGCGCCGTAATGGCTAAAGCACTAGCTGACGAGATAGGTGTTCCCGCTTTTATCGTTGATCCCGTAACCGTTGATGAAATGGAACCGGTGGCCAGGTTGACCGGTCTTCCTGAATTAGAAAGGGAAAGCAGAAGCCATGCCTTGAATACCAGGGCTGTTGGCCGTAAAGTTGCCAGGGATATGGGAAAGTCTTTGGCGGAACTTAATTTTATTGTTGCCCATTTGGGCTCGGGCTTTTCAATCACCCCGCTGTATAGAGGAAAAATGATCGATGTCACCGATGTCAGAGAAGAAGGACCTTTTTCAGTGGACCGGGCCGGGGGACTGCCGGTAAATAAGCTGGTTAAATTATGTTTTTCCGGAAAATACACTTACCAAGAGCTCAAGGAAATTCTGTCCGGAAAAAGCGGTGTTTACGCTTATTTAGGCACCACAGACATAGTGGAAGTAGAAAGGATGGCTGCCTCAGGCAACCAAAAAGCCCATTTGGTTTTAAATGCCTTGACTTATCAGGTGGCCAAACAAATAGGGGCTATGGCCACCGTACTGGAGGGAGATGTTGACCGCATTATTATTACCGGGGGATTAGCCAACTCCCAAAGAATTGTTAATGATATTATCCGCCGGGTAAAGTTCATAGCACCGGTTGAAGTAATTCCCGGCGAAAGAGAACTGGAAGCTTTAGCCCTGGGAGCTTTACGGGTCCTAAGGGGAGAGGAAGAAGCGTTGGAGTATGTTTAGTGAGTAAGTGAGTAAGTGTGTTAGTGTGACAGTGCTGTAAGGGGCGGTTTCCATGCCGCCTGGAAAAGGATAAGATTTCGCTCTGCTAGGTTGGGATTGACATAAAACGTGACATAGTGTCACTGTGTCATCGTGACAAAGGTGGGATGGGTCACATGTATGTAAAATTATCCCTGACGTATCTGCATCGAAGCATAACTTAAAGGATGCATCATCTTTTGAGTAACTTTTTTGGGATTTTAATTGGTATTCATCGGATGCATCATGCATTTTGCATAAAAGCAGATACATCCTCAAAGAGTTACTTTTATCAGATGCTTTACATTTACTTTACAAACTTTCGATGTCACGGTGTCACGGAGACACGATGCCACCAATTCTTGCCACAGGGCACAGAGCCCAGGGAACAGAATAAAGGACCGGATAATTGACCCTGAAGAATTAATAAAGGGGTGATATTTTGTTTCGCAATTTTGAAGAAGTAATTGAAAAAGCAAAAGGTCGTAAAAGGCTTATTATCAGTGTTGCCGTAGCCCAGGACTGGGATATACTGGAATCAGTAAAATTGGCCGAGGATAAAGGATTGGCCAAAGCCATACTTGTAGGGAACAGATTGGAAATACTTCCGATGGTTGAAGAATTGGGTTTATCCCGGGATAGTGTTATTGTTGATGAGCCGGATATGTATAGTGCGGCTTTGCGAGCGGTAGCAATGGTGAGAAACGGGGAAGCCCAGATTTTAATGAAGGGTATGGTAAACAGCAGTGATTTTTTAAAGGCCGTTCTTGATGAAGAGGCAGGGCTGCGCAGGGGGCGTTTGTTAAGTCACTTGGCTGCTTTTGAGATACCAGGACAGGAAAAAATAATATTTCACACCGACGGCGGCATGAATATAGCTCCTGATTTGGAGCAAAAGAAAGAAATACTGGTCAATGCTGTTTTAACCCTGAATAAAATGGGAATAGAAAAACCAAAGGTGGCCCTGTTGACAGCCAATGAAAAAGTCACTTCCAAGATGCCGGCAACGGTTGATGCCCAAAGTCTGGTGCAAATGTGGGAAAAAGGTTTATTCCCGCCCTGCGTGGTTGAAGGTCCTATGGCCTTGGACGTGGCCGTAAGTCCGGAAGCCGCCCATCATAAAGGAATAAACAGTAAAATATCCGGTCAGGTTGACTTGTTTTTATTGCCCAATATTGAAGCCGGCAATATTTGTGGGAAAACCCTCGTTTATTATGCCCGGGCCAAAATGGCAGGCTTGATTATCGGAGCCGCTAATCCCATAATTATGGCTTCCCGGGCGGATTCAGCCCACGGCAAACTAAATTCCATCGCTTTGGCTTGTCTGGCTTATAACCGGGAAAAGTAGACACAGTCGTTAAACCGATAGTGGATGGCCTCTATAAAAAGAAAGGGGGAAAAAAATGGCAAAGGTAAAAGTTTTGTCTCAATATTGTAAATGTTGTCAATTGTGTATTGAAGTGTGTCCTCAAGGGGGTCTTAAAGTGGGGGATAAAACCAATGCCAGAGGTTATAATACCGTAGTCCCGGTCAATGAAGAAAAATGCACAGGCTGTACTTTATGTGCCATTATGTGTCCCGATGTAGCCATTGAAGTATACAAGTAATTCCAGGGAAAGGAGTTGAGTTTGGTGGTGAAGAAAGTATTGATGAAAGGGAATGAGATAATCGCCCAGGCGGCTATAGAAGCCGGATGCAAATTATTTTTCGGTTATCCTATCACCCCTTCCACGGAAATCATTGAATACCTGGCCAAGCATCTTCCCAAGGCGGGGGGAACGGTTCTCCAGGCGGAAGATGAAATCGGCGCCATCAGTATGTGCTATGGTGCCGCTGCAACCGGAGCCAGGGTTATGACCGCTTCTTCCAGTCCGGGTATCAGTCTGAAACAGGAAGGCTTGTCCTATTGCGCGGCGGCGGAACTGCCGGTAGTGGTAGTAAATGTCAACAGGACCGGTCCGGGTCTGGGTGGACTGGGTCCTATGCAGTCCGATTATTTCCAGTCTACCAAAGGGGGAGGGCACGGCGATTATCGCTTGCTGGTTCTTGCGCCCTCCAAAGCCCAGGAGCTTTATGACCTGACAATGGAAGCCTTTGATTTGGCCGATAAATACCGAAACCCCGTTTTACTGTTAACCGACGGGTTCTTGGGTCAGATGATGGAACCGGTGGAATTAAAGCCAAAACCTGCTTCGCCTGAGTTTGACCGCAGCTGGATAGTAAACGGCGCCAAAGGTCGGAAAAAAAGAATTATAGCCAGTTATGCCTTGTCCAATGAGGTTGGCGAAGCCATTAACCTCCATTGGGAGGCCAAGTATAAGGAATTGAAAGAAAAAGAACAACGCTGGGAAGAGTTTTATGCCGGGGATGCCGATTACCTGATCGTCAGCTACGGTACTACCGCCAGAATAGCCAAGAGTGTTGTGCTGAATGCTCGCCGGAAGGGTATTAAATTAGGGCTTATCCGGCCCATTACTTTATGGCCTTTCCCGGAAAAAGCCTTTTTGCCTTATAAAGAAAAGATCAAAGGTGCTGTGACCGTAGAGCTTAACACCGGCCAAATGATTGAAGATGTTAAATTAGCTCTGGAATGCAAGGTGCCGGTCCACTTATATCGCCGCCTGGGCGGAATGTTGCCTACGGAAGATGAGATTTTGGCCTTTGTGGAAAAAACCTTTTGCCCAGGGCTTGAGGAGGTGTGAGCAATGGAAAAAGTCTTTGGCCGCAGCAAAGGTTTGAGCGGTACTCCTTTTTCCTTTTGCCCCGGCTGTACCCACGGCATAATCATGCGCTTAATCGCCGAGGTGCTGGAAGAATTGGATATTATAGAAGAAACTATTGGTGTATCTCCTGTAGGTTGTTCCGGATTTTGCCAGGATTTCTTTACCTGTGATTTTGTCAGCGGCGCCCATGGCAGGGCTCAGGCTATAGGTAACGGAATTAAGAGGGCTTTGCCTGACAAAATAGTCTTCACTTATCAGGGCGACGGTGATATTGCGGGCATAGGGACCCAGCATGCCATCCATACTGCTGCCAGGGGAGAGAAGATTACGTCCATTATGGTCAATAATGCCCTTTACGGGATGACCGGAGGCCAAATGGCTCCAACCACTCTGAAAGGAATGAAGACCACCACTACTCCTTATGGCAGAGAAGTAGAGGTTTACGGTTATCCTATAGATTTGCCCAAGATTATCGCTGCTTTGGACGGTGCGGTTTATGTGGCTTCCGTCTCGGTGGATACTCCGAAAAATGTTCTTCAGACCAAGAAGGCAATCAAAAAAGCTTTTCGGGTGCAACAGGCGGGATTGGGCTTTGCCTTGGTCAGTGTCTTATCCACCTGTCCTACCAACTGGGGTCTTTCTCCTCAAGAGAGCCTGAAGTGGTTAAGGGAAAATATGATGCCCTTTTACGCTATGGGTGAGCTTAAAGCCACAGAGGAGGTCAAGAACCTATGATGGACAAAATTATCTTAGCCGGTTTCGGCGGTCAAGGGGTAATGTTTATCGGTAAAGTTCTGGCCGTTGCCGGGATGGTGGCCGATTTGGAGGTTTGCTGGATACCTTCCTATGGACCGGAAATGCGGGGCGGCACAGCCAACTGTTCGGTAATCCTTTCCGACCGGGAAATCTATTCGCCGGTAATAGACAAGGCTGACTACGGAATAGTTTTAAATCAGCCGTCTTATGACAAATTTTTGCCCAGAATTAAATCCGGTGGAACTCTGGTAGTCAATACTTCCCTTGTTAATCTTGACACGGTGAGGGATGATGTCAATATTATCGGTCTAAGAGCTACCGATCTGGCTTATGAACTGGGTAATGCCAATGTTGCCAATATGGTTTGTTTAGGCGCATTATTACCCTATTTGCAGCTTACCGATTATGCCAAAGTTGAAAAAGCTCTGGAGCAGGTAGTGGGCAGTAATAAAAAGGAACTATTGGAGCTAAATATAGCGGCCGTTAAAAAAGGAATGAAAAGAGCAGTTGATAATTGAGAGTGGAGAATGAAATTAATGGAGAGTGGAGAATGGAGAATTGAGTGTTAGAGTTGATATTTTATTGTTGTTTTACGGAATAACTTAGCCGGAGCAGAAAAGTTATTCCGTCTTTTTTTTTGGTAACTGTTTGCGGACCCAAGACCAAAAGGTCTAATCCAATAGTCACTTAAACACTTACACACTAATGCACTTAATTTACCGGTCATCGACATTAGCCACGGGAGTATGGATTATAGCCAGTAATAAATGTAGCGCATATTACTTACAGATTTGCAAAAACTTTAATATATTATTTGTTAAGGTGGTTTAGGAATTGCCTTTAGCCGACAGAGAATTTCAGGAATTGTTGGTTAAACTTAGTCCGACAATAATAGGAGTGAAACCGGCGGAGCTTATTAACATTAAGTTTGGAGCGTTGGAAAAGTGCCGGCGCTATTTTGGGCCTTTCACTGATTTTAAATATATGGAAATCCGTGATTTTACCCGTCTTGGCCGCAAACAGCTGTTTTTTTACCACCGGCAATGTTTGATGGAAGTATTGAATAATGAGGAAAATAAAAAGTTTCTAATAAAGTTGGGTTATCCTTCCGCTTTTGATATCAATCACTATCTGGCAATATTGGCAAAAAAACTTCAATCCAATTCTTTTCCCCATGAAATAGGAATTTTTTTGGGTTATCCTCTGAAAGACGTTTTAGGTTATATGGGATTAAGCTCCCAGAAAGTGATTAAAGTTAAAGGCTGGAGATACTATGGAGACGAAAGCCTGTCCCTTTTGCAGTACAATAAATTTCTTAAAGCCCGAGATGTTTTTAAGGTGTTTCTGGATAATCTGACCCAAGCAATGACCGGCAACAGTAAATAAAGTGGGTAAGAGTGTAAGTGTTTAAATGTTTATTGGGTGAAACTTTATGGTCCAGTGACCGGTGACTAGTGACTGGTTTATTGATGGGTCAATTGAGAATTGAGAGTGGAGAATGGAGAATTATTTTTAGGTTTCTATTCGTGATGAAGCATATGTTCCTTTCCAACCTTCCAACTGATAATTGATGTCACGTTTATATCAACCTTAACCTAGCGAAGCGAAACCTTAACCTTTCCGGGGCGGCATGGAAGCCACACCCTGCCATGAAAAACTGTAGAACTGTAAATTTAGTGCGCGGCTTTTCAATTAGTTTTTGCTTATTTGAATTGTTAGAAAAAGTAATTTATAATAAAACAGTATCCTAAATTTATCAATATTTGGCTTTTTCAAAGGATGGGGGACTTTAAATGAAAAAGCATTTGCTTTTTGTGTTTGGTTTGTTTTTTATTTTTGCCATGGGATGCAACATTATTGGCAACAATAAAACCGACGGCAATAAAAACGTGGCCGCCAACAGCATTGAACAAAATACCGTAATGGTCACCAATTATCCTTTATATTTTTTCACCAAGCAAATTGTCGGTGATAAATTGACCGTGCAGAATTTGTTGCCTCCGGGTGTGGAGCCCCATAGTTTTGAGCCCGCTCCCAAAGACATAATTAAATTGGAAAAAGCCAAGCTTTTAATTTACAATGGTGCAGGTTTGGAGGATTGGATAGTAAAAATAGGTCAGACTTTGGATAATAAGGAACTGGAAATTATTGATGCCAGTAAAGGCGTAGAGTTGATTCAAAATAAAGAAAAGGATGACCATCCGGGGGAATTTGATCCCCATATCTGGCTGGACCCTGTTAACAGCAAAAAGATGGTTTCCAATATTTTGGATGCATTGGTCGCCGCATATCATCAATCCCAAGAAGTTTTTAGGGAAAATGCCCAGGAGCTTATAAAACAATTGGACAACTTGGACCAAGATTATAGAGAACAGTTAACCGATATTAAGAAAAAAGTCTTTGTGGTAAATCACGCTGCCTTTGGCTATCTGGCCCGCAGATATGGTCTTCAGCAGCTGGCGGTAATGGGGGTTAATCCCCATACGGAGCCCACTCCCCAAAAGATTGTGGAACTGGTTAAACTGGTCAAAGAACACGATTTAAAATATATTTATACGGAAACTTTGGTCAGCTCGAAGGTCGCTGAGGTTTTGGCCCAAGAAGCGGGTATCGGGACCAAAGTTTTGAACCCCCTGGGTAATTTGACCGATGAAGATATTAAAGCCGGTAAAGATTATTTTTCTATTATGTATGAAAACCTGGCTATGTTGAAGGAAGGGTTGGAATAAAAAAGTGTCATGGTGTCGCCGTGACGTCGTGACATCGGTAGGTGTCAGATGAAAGCCGTATCTAATGATGCATCCCCTGAAAGCCAAGCTTTGGGAATGCATCTGCTCTTAAGCAATATGTATGATGCATCCGATGTATGCTAATTTAAAATGATGTATAGATTTTCTCTGTGCCGGCTTAAAGGGCTGCTCCTCCTATCTACAGTAGTTACAGAGATTACAGTAGCTTCAGGTTTTCAATTATAGGGGGCGGTTTCCATGCCACCTTGCACAATACTGCGCTCCGTGGCTACAGTTCTACGTTCTACAGAAAAAAGTTGAGGTTTAGTTTTACTAGATTTCTGCATCTTCATTTCAGGTTTTCGGTATCACGGTGTCACGATGACACCATGTCACGGTACCAAAAAGTTTAACTTTCAATATTCATTTACACACTCACACGCTTGCAAATGGGAGGAGATAACTTAATGCTTTATATCAAGAATGATTCCACTAATCCCAGATTCAATCTGGCTTTGGAAGAGTATGTAACTAAAAATATCGACGCAGATGATACTATAGTAATCTTATGGCAAAATGCTCCTTCGGTGATTATCGGCCGTTTTCAAAATACAGTGGAAGAAATTAATTCTGAATATATAGAAAAGAACAATATTAATGTAGTGCGCCGGATAACGGGAGGAGGAGCGGTTTATCACGATTTGGGCAACCTTAATTTTTCTTTTATCGAAAAGACCGGCAGCGATAATATTGATTTTCGCAAATACAACGACCGCATTGTCAAAGCTTTAGCCAAATTTGGAATTAAGGCCGAACATAACAGCAGAAATGATATTGCCATTGACGGTAAAAAATTTTCGGGAAATGCCCAGTATATCTATAAAGGCAAAGTCTTGCACCACGGAACTCTTTTATATAACTCCAATTTGGAAGATGTGCAAGGGGCTTTGAAAGTAAAACCTGAAAAATTTACCTCAAAAGCCGTGAAGTCGGTACGCAGCAGGGTAACAAATATCATAGATTATATGGAAAAACCGGTTGCCATTGAGGAATTTAAAGAGGCCCTTCTATTTTCCCTTTTTGATGAAAAACCTTTGGCCCAGTATGAATTGAGCGCCGCGGACCTGGAAAAAATCAATAAACTAATGGAAGAAAAATATAATACTTGGGAATGGAACTATGGTTCGTCGCCGGCTTTTAATATTGCCAAATCAGAGCGCTTCCCCTGCGGCATGATAGATGTCCGCTTGGATGTAGAAAAAGGCATAATAAAAAACGTAAAGATTTATGGAGATTTCTTTACCAGCCAAAATATAGAGGATTTGGAAAGGACGATCCTTGGCAATAAATTTGAGCGGGAAACAATGTCCAAAGTATTGAGCGCCGTAGACATTGGAAAGTATTTTTCAGGGTTAACCGAGGAAGAGTTCCTTAATTTCCTTTTTTATTAAAAGAAAAATTGCTCATATCAATGATTTTTGTGTAAAAAAAGGATAAAAGATGTTGGAAAAATGTGGGAGGTTTTTCGTTGATAATTTAGAAAATTAAAATGTAGAATCTCCCGGAAGGTGATAGAATGGAATTTTTCCAACAAAGGGCTCCGTTAAAACAAATTCCCTGCAAGTGCCAGCGGCTAATCTGCCAAAGGGTTGGCGATAATATCCAAATTAGCTGCAGTAACTGCAAAAAAACTGTGATTATTAAGACCGGCGGTATTGAAAAAGCCCTGGAAACCTTTGTGTATAAAAAGGAACCCATTGTATTAAATTTAAAAAAATAAGGTACGGACCGGGCAACAAACTGCATTGTTTTGAAGATAATCTTGCCAAAACTTTTCAATTATATTAAAATTAAACCCAATAAAAATTTAATAGGCTAAAACGAAGATTGAGAGGAGTAGCCATAAATTGAAAATTACAGAGAGTCGCTGGATGGTGCGAATGCGGCAGGGAGGTTTATGGTGAATGGGCTCATGAGTGCGATCCGAACTTATTAGTAGGCGTCGCCGGAAATCCTATCCGTTAACAAGAGGACATGTATGATAGTACATGAAAAGAGTGGGTATAGTAATATACCAAATTGGGTGGTACCGCAGGAGATAACCTCTTGTCCCTTTCTAGGGATAAGAGGTTTTTTTTAAAAAAAAAATAAAAAAGAAAAGGAGATGATTAGAAATGATTAATAACGGCGGTTATTTTGGAGAATTCGGCGGCAGATTTGTATCCAAGGAACTAGAGGAGGCTTTAGTGGAATTAGAAGAGAATTTTTTCAGGTACATTAAAGATGAGAGTTTTTTAGCGGAATTGAATTACTATCTAAAAAATTATGTGGGGAGAAAACGCCCTCTGTATTTTGCTGAAAAATTAACCCGGGAAATCGGTGGGGGCAAAATCTATCTGAAAAGAGAGGATTTGAATCATACTGGATCCCATAAAATTAATAACGCCCTGGGCCAGATTTTATTGGCCAAAAGGATGGGCAAAAAACGGGTTATAGCTGAAACCGGTGCAGGGCAGCACGGAGTTGCCACAGCTACCGCCTGTGCCCTTTTCGGTCTCGATTGTACCATCTACATGGGAGAAATTGATACCAAAAGACAGGAACTTAATGTATTTCGAATGGAGCTATTAGGAGCCAAGGTTGTCCCTGTAACCAGCGGTACCCGTACTTTAAAAGATGCTGTTGATGAGGCTTTAAAAGACTACTGCGCCAACTATAAGGATACCTTTTATTTATTAGGCTCTGCCGTAGGTCCTCACCCCTATCCCGTCATGGTTAGGGAATTTCAAAGCGTAATCGGTCGTGAAGTTAAAGAGCAAATAAAAGAAGTGGAAGGGAGGCTGCCGGATTACCTTGTGGCTTGTGTAGGGGGCGGAAGCAATGCCATAGGCTTATTCCATCCCTTTTATGAAGATAAAAATGTAAAAATCATAGGTGTGGAACCGGCCGGGAAAGGATTAAATACAAAAGAGCATGCGGCCAGTATCGTCAAAGGGCGGGTAGGAATCATTCATGGGTTTAAATGTTATTGTCTCCTGGATGAAAACGATGAGCCTTTACCGGTACACTCCATTGCCGCCGGTTTAGATTATCCGGGGGTTGGACCGGAACACAGCTATTACAGCCAGAGCGGAAGGGCTCAATATGTGGCGGTTACCGATGAGGAAGCGCTGGAAGCCTTCCAGATATTATCCAGAACAGAAGGAATTATCCCCGCTTTGGAAAGCTCCCATGCCGTGGCTTATGCTTTGAAACTGGCTAAAGAAACGGCTAAAGACCAGATAATTGTTGTTAATCTATCGGGACGGGGCGACAAGGATGTAGCGCAGGTAAAGGACATACTGAGCCAAAGTTAAACAAATAAGCCACCTATTAGCGGTGGCTTTTATCACTTTGAGTGTTTAAGTGTGTTAGTGTGTTAATGTGATGTTCATCGGATGCATCATGCATCTTGCTTAAGAGCAGATGCATCCCCAAAGCTTAGATTTCATGGGATGCATCACTAAATATGGCTTTCATCTGACACCTATCGATGTCACGATGAAACGGTGACACGATGTCACTTTTACCTTTAATCTTTCTTACAGTAACCTCTTCAGTTCCTCCAGAGTTTCCTTAAAGTTACCGATAGCGTCTAAGATGGGTTCCGGCGAAGTCATGTCAACTCCGGCGATTTTTAAGAGATTGATGGAATAATCGGAGCCTCCCTTAGTCAAAAATTCCCGGTATCTTTTTACGGCCGGCTCGCCTTCGGCGAGAATTTTGTCGGCGATACTTATGGCCGCCGATATTCCCGTGGCATACTGGTAGACATAAAAGGCCCGGTAGAAATGGGGTATGCGAGCCCATTCGTAACTTAACTCCTGATCAATTACAAAGTCTTCGCCATGATAAATCCTGTAAAGTTCGGCATGCAAATTATTTAAGGTATCAGGCAGTAAAGGCTTTTCTTCTTCCACCATTTGGTGAGTTTGGCTTTCAAAATCGGCAAATAAGGTCTGGCGGTACAAGGTTGAACGGATGTTATCCAAATGGTCGCTTAATAATAAAGCCTTTTCTTCTTTGGTGGAAGAATTCTTTATTAAATGGTTGAAGAGCAGCTGTTCATTTACCGTTGAAGCAACTTCAGCGGTAAAGATGGTATAATCGGAATTTACAAAGGGTTGATGCTTGGAACTGTAATAACTGTGCATGACATGGCCCAGTTCATGAGCAATGGTAAAGACATCGTTTAATGTCCCGTTAAAGTTTAACAGGGAATAGGGATGTTCGCCATAAGCTTCAATAGCGTAAGCTCCGGACACTTTGTTTTTCCCGGGAAAAACATCTATCCAGCGGTTATTAAAGGCTTCCTTCAGCACGTCGGTATAATCGGAACCTAAGACCGAGGTTGCCTCCAGCACCAGTTCCTGGGCTTCTTCATAGGTGTAGGTTTTGTCAACGCCTTTGACAATAGGTACAAATAAATCATAAAAATGGATGGTATCCAGGTTTAATACCTTCTTCCGAAAGGCTATGTAATCCTGCAATACTCCGGCATTTTCCCTCACCGTTTTTATTAAGTTATCATAGACCTCTTCAGGGATAAAGTTATTATGCAAAGCCATCTGCCTGGCTGATTTATAATTTCGGGTTTTGGCCAAAAATACATCATGTTTTACCGAACCATAATAAATGGAGGTAAGGGTATTAATGTATTTTCCATAGGTGCCCAAAAGGGCTTTGAAAAAGTTTTTCCTCAATGTCCTGTCCTGGCTCACCAATGCTCTATGATAATTGGTATTATTGGCTATTATGGTTTTTCCGTCGGAACCTTTTACCTCCGGATATTCTATATCGTTAACGGTGATATCATCGTAAACCTTTTCAAAGGTGTTGCCCAGAGAGTTCATTTTACTTAAAATTTCTTCTTTATCGGCAGACAGGATGTGGGGTTTCTTTTTAAATAACTTTTCAAACATATGATTATAAATTTCAAGCTTGGGTTGGATTTTCACAAATTTTTTGTATTTGGTTTCGTCCAATTTTAGAAGTTCCGGTTCCAAAAAGGCCAGCTGGTCTTGAATTTTGGTGCTCAAAGCATCGGCAATTTCAAATAATTCTTTGGTTTGGGCGTTTTTCATGTCCTGATCAAAGGAAGTCTTGGCATAAACATAAATTTTACTGAATTTAATGCCTAGTTCATCATTAAGGGTTAAGGTATCCAACAGATTTTTTGCCGATTGGGTTACTTTACCTTTCAAATTTACTATGGTTTGGGCCAATTTTTTTGTTTCCTCAACATCTTTATACCAGTCTTCGGTTTTAGAATATAAATGGGTTAAATCCCAGGTATACTTTTCTTCCTTGTTTTCCATACTATACCTCCGATAGATTTATTTTCATTATTATCATACTAACCCGATGGATTGAAAGTCAATTTAAGTTGGAAAAGTTGTAAGGGCTGGAAAAGAAGATTAAAGGTTACGTCAACTTCGTTGACTAGATTTTGCTTCGCTGGGCTGAGGTTGTCGTGACTGAACACCGAACAAAAAACACCAGTCACTGGACAGGGAACCGAAAAATTTAACCCATGATATACTTACGCACTTTCACACTAACGCACTTACTCACTAATTTAAAGGAGGATTTTCCAATACCTTCATAGAAACACTTATAATGGAAAAATTGAGGCTGGGAGGTTTTAAAATGGAGTTTAAAGAATTGGTTTTAAAGAATAGGTCATACCGCAGGTTTTATCAGGATGTAAAGATTAGCCGGGACACTTTGGTGGAGCTAATTGACTTGGCAAGACTCACAGGGTCCGGGAGCAATCGGCAGCCTCTAAAGTATTGCTTATCCTGTGATCCGGATCTAAATGCCAGAATTTTTCCCAATACCCTCTGGGCTGCTTACCTCAAAGAATGGCCCGGACCGGAAGAAGGAGAAAGACCCTCTGCTTATATCGTAATTGTGGAAGATAAATCCATTGGTTTGGTTAATCCCCGGGCCGATTTGGGAATTTCTGCCCAAACCATTCTTTTGGGCGCCGTGGAAAAAGGTTATGGGGGATGTATGATTGCATCCTTTAAGAAAAAGGAGATTGCTGAGCTTTTTAATTTGCCGGAGGACAAATATGAACCCCTTTTGGTTATTGCTCTAGGAAAACCAAAGGAAGTAGTTGTCATAGATGAAGTGGGTCCCGACGGCGATATTAAATACTGGCGGGATGAAAATCAGGTCCATCATGTTCCGAAACGGGCTTTAAAAGACATAATTCTAAATTAATAACGGAGTGAAAGAATTGGACAATATACCAATAGCTCTTGTACAGATGCAGGCAATGGTTGGAGAAACTGAAAAAAACCTTCAGACAATGGAAAAGTTCGTTAAAGAGGCTAAAAGAAAGGGAGTTAAAATTATTTGTTTTCCCGAATTGGCTTGTCAAGGTTATACCGGAGAATTGGCAGGGCAACTGGCTGAAACCGTTCCCGGCCCTATTTCCCATTGGTTGGCAAATCTGGCAAGGGAAAATAATATTGCTATCTTAACCGGGATTATAGAGAAATCTCCGGAAACCAAACCCTATATTACCCATCTCATCTGTACTTCCCGGGGTGAATTATATAAATACCGGAAAACCCATCTGGGGGGCAGTGAAGAAAAGTATTTTTCACCGGGCGGCCAACTGCCGGTTTTTGAGGCGGAGGGAGCAAAGTTTGCGGTTCAGATTTGCTGGGAAATGCATTTCCCCGAGGTATCAACCATTTATTCTTTAAAAGGAGCGGAAATAATTTTTGCGCCCCATGCTTCACCTGCAATAATAGGCAACCGGAAAGAAATCTGGTTAAAGTATATGACGGCCCGGGCTTATGATAATTCGGTGTTTGTCGCCGGTTGCAATCTTATCGGTGACAACGGTCACGGTATTTGCTTCGGTGGCGGGTGTCTGGTAATTGACCCCAAAGGCCGGGTTATCGGTGAGGACTTTTCCGGTCAAGAGGGAATGTTAACAGTCCAATTGTCTTCCGAGGAAATAAATAAAATCCGTTATCAGGAGCGAAAATCCATGGCCGACAGTTTTTATCTGGAGTATCGCAGACCTGAATTGTATACTGATTTGCTAGGTAAAATCAATAAATAAATAATTGTTTGTTTTACCAGTCCTGTTTTAACTGGGTCGTTTATTTCTTAATTTTTTTGCAAAGAGAGGATTATAAGATGAAAAAGATTGTTATTGCCCCTGATTCATTTAAAGGCAGCATGTCGGCCATGGAGGTTTGTGATGCCGTAGAAAAAGGCATCAGGGCTGTTTTGCCGACAGCGGCCATAGTAAAAGTGCCTATGGCCGATGGTGGAGAAGGTACTGTTGAAACTTTGGTCAAAGCCACCAATGGTAAAATTGTAAAAATAAATGTTTTAGACCCGTTAGGCAATGAGGTTGAGTCTAAATTTGGCATTCTTGGAGACGGTCGGACTGCTGTTATTGAAATGGCTTTAGCGTCAGGTTTAACAATGGTACCCTTGGAAAAAAGAAATCCCCTTGTGACAACTACCTATGGAACCGGTCAGTTGATAAAGGGCGCTTTGGATTATGGCTGCCGAGAATTTATCATTGGAATCGGCGGCAGTGCCACCAATGACGGCGGGGTGGGAATGGCTCAGGCCTTAGGAGTTAAATTTTTGGATAAAAACGGGCAGGAAATAGGTTTTGGCGGCGGAAGTTTGAGAGATTTGGAGCATATTGATCTGGGCTCAATTGATCCCAGAATTAAAGAATCTAACTTTAAAGTGGCTTGTGATGTAGATAATCCCCTTTGTGGACCCAAAGGAGCTTCTTATGTCTTTGGACCTCAAAAAGGGGCTACTCCGGAAATGGTCAAAATACTGGATGAAAATTTATTGCATCTGGCAGAAGTCATAAACCGAGATGTCGGGGTTAAAGTGGAAAATGAACCGGGTGCAGGAGCGGCAGGTGGCTTAGGTGCAGGGTTGATGGCTTTCTGTAATGCCCGTTTAAAACGGGGTGTTGAGCTGGTAATTGAGGCTACCGGTTTGGAAGAGAAGATAAAAGGGGCTGATTTGGTTATTACAGGGGAAGGACAGATGGATTTTCAGACGGCCCACGGTAAAACACCTTACGGCGTGGCTCAAGTTGCAAAGAAATATAATATCCCTGTGGTTGCTTTGGTGGGAAGTATCGGATCCGGAGTGGATATCTTATATGAAAAGGGTATTGACGCAGTTTTTTCCATTACTCAGGGACCTATGTCTTTAGAGGAATGTATGAAGAACGGTAACCTTTTGCTGGAAAAGACGGCGGGCAACATAATGCGGTTATTAAGTATTTGGTAAAAGTAAAATCCTATAGGGAGGAATAAGATAAAAAAGGAAAACCGGAACGGTTTTCCTTTTTTATGTGCGCCCAGCATGGGAGCAAACTAGTCGGTGAGAGTCCGATACGGGCTGATAAGGCCGGCTGTTAGCTTAAGACAAGGGTGTCCCTTGTTTACTTGACCACCATGATGGGGCAAGTGGCACCGTCAATGAGTTCATTGGTAATATTGCCTTTAAAAAGATAATCGCTTAAAGTACTTTGACCATGATAACCTACGACCATTAAATCGCTGTTTATCTCTTCAGCGACTTTCAAAATGGTCTTAACCGGTTCGCCCAATTCTACTCTTACTTTGTATTCCACATTATTGTCTTTAAATACTTTGGTGGCTTTAGACAGGATATTCTTAACGTCTTCTAAAGCCATTTGGGAAGCATCAATACCTTTTTCTTTCAGCTGATAAGAAACGGAGCTATGAAAAGGTGTGACTTCTAAAACATAAAGTATAGTAACTTCAACACCTTTCGTATCTTTGACAAGTTTCTCCACAATAGTTTGGGCTATTTTTTCCGAGATAGGTGAACCGCTGGTTGGAAACAGAATTTTTTTAAACACTCCTAAAAACACCCCTTTGAGTATTTGCTATGATATATCTTCGCTATCAATTTTTTTATTCCTTCTTCAAAAGTGAAATACTTCATTGTTTATTTTACTCTTTAAGGTTTTAAACTATTTGGCTTTTGCAAATTATTGTTTATTATTTAGGTAAGGGTAAAGTCTTCTCGGGAGGAGAGTGGATTAAAGATGGAAAAAAGTACGGTTGTCAGGATTTTAAATGAAATTGCGGTCCTCTTGGAATTGAAAGGGGAGAATCCCTTTAAAGTAAAGGCCTATCAAAACGGAGCCCGGACCCTGGAATTAATTAATGAAGGTCTGGAGGAGCTTGTCCATAGCGGCAGGATTAAAGAGGTTAAAGGAATTGGCAAGACTTTGGCGGAAAATATAACCGAATTGGTTACCACCGGCGAGCTTGGTTTTTATCAGGAATTAAAGAACTCCATTCCTCCCGGATTGCTGGATATTATTAGAATTCCCGGCCTTGGCCCCAAAAAAGCCTATAAACTTTACCAGACTCTTGGAATTTCCAGTATTGCCGAACTGGAATATGCCTGTAGAGAAAACCGTCTTATTGAGCTTAAAGGCTTTGGCCTCAAATCTCAGGAAAATATTTTAAAGGGAATAGAGCATCTGAAAAAGTTTCAAGGTCAATTTATCTATGGTGATATTTTTGCTCAGGGAGAAAAAATGGTACAGGCCATTGTGGAAAGGCCCGAGGTTTTGCAAATTAGCTTGGCGGGCAGTTTGCGGAGGTTTAAGGAGGTTGTAAAGGATATTGATATTGTGGCTTCATCCCGTGAGCCGGAAAAGGTAATGGAATTTTTTATCCAACTTTCGTCGGTGGGAGAAGTTATCTCCCGGGGAGAAACCAAAACCTCCGTTGTTTTGAATACCGGGATAAATGTGGATTTAAGGGTGGTAGCTCCTGATGAATATTATTCCGCCCTCCATCATTTCACCGGCAGCAAGGAGCATAATGCCGCTTTGCGGCAGAGGGCCAAAGCCATGGGGATAAAAATTAACGAATATGGTTTATTTAAAGAAGAAAAGAGAATTGAGATAGACAGTGAGGCTCACCTGTACCAAAGGTTGGGAATGTCCTATATTCCGCCGGAACTTAGGGAAAATATGGGGGAAATAGAAGCGGCCGAGAAAGGACAGATGCCTGAATTAATAAATTTAGGGGATATTCAGGGGGTATTTCACATCCATACCAATTACAGTGACGGTATTGATACCCTTGAGGCCTTGGTGACTGAGGCTAAAAAGGCCGGACTGAAATATTTAGGCATCTCCGACCACAGCCAAAGCGCCGTTTATGCCGGCGGGTTAAAAATAGATGCTATTTTAAAGCAAAGGGAAGAAATAAAGGGTTTTAATGCCGCCAACCCTGATTTTTTCGTATTTCACGGAATTGAGGCGGATATTTTGGCCGACGGCAGTCTGGATTATCCCGATGAAATTCTTAAAGAATTTGATTTTGTAATAGCTTCCGTTCACTCCGGGTTTTCCATTGCCGGAGAACGGGCCACCCGAAGATTAATCAAAGCTATGGAAAATCCTTATGTCACTATGCTGGGCCATCCCACCGGCCGCATCCTTTTAGGCCGGGAAGGATATAATCCCGATCTCAAGGAGATTATCGACGCAGCCGTTAGAAACAGGGTGATTATCGAATTAAACGCCAGCCCTTACCGGCTTGATTTGGACTGGCGCTACTTGAAATATGCCAAAGAAAAAGGGGCCTTAATCAGCATTAACCCTGATGCCCACCGCAAAGAAGAACTTTATGACTTGGCTTTTGGAGTAAAAGTGGCCCGCAAAGGCTGGCTGGAGAAAAAAGATGTATTTAATGCTTTCACGGTGGAAGAAGTGAAAAATTACCTGAAAAAGAAAGTGACTAGAAACTAGTCACTTTCGTTTGTAGTCAGAATTACGCGTCTGACAATAACTTTGGGGTAATCTATTGCGTCAGAAATTCTAGTTTGTCAATTTTTTGCGTCCGACACGACCATTGTATGGCAATTTCTTGGGCGACTTCGCCACGCATTTTATTCTCCACTCTCAATTCTCAATTCTCCATTCTCCATTCTCAATTAGGACCCGAGAGCTTCTCTCATTAGTATCTATTAAGTATTCCCTCCAATTCCGGGTCGGTTTTTAATAACCGCAGAAGAACAGAGAGAGCCTGGGCCCGGGTTGCTTTTTCCTCCGGCTTAAAATACAAATTATCCATCCCGCCCATTATACCGGCCTGAACGGTGTTGGCAATAGCGGTAGATAAGTGATGTCCCGGAGGCACATCCAGGAAGGAATAATAGTTATCGGCTCTTACCTGGATTAAATTGTTCATTATTTGGGCTATTTCGCCCCGGGTAATGGGGTCATCGGGTCTAAACCTTCTGGTCCCGTCGATAGGTACTATGCCCAGGTTAGCCAGAATATCGATACTTTCCTTAGCCCAATGATTTTGGGTATCGGTAAAGCTTACAAAACGGTTGTTGGTTTTGAGGTAAAGGGCCCGTTCCAGCAAAGAGGCAAATTCTCCCCGGCTGATGGTATTGTTAGGACGCATGGTGCCGTCTTGATAGCCGCCCATCCAGCCCAGTTTTCGGGCCATTTCCAATTCTTTCTGGGCCCAGTGGCCGATTATATCGGAAGGTAACGGCAGATTAACATTCTGGGCCAGCTTTTCCTGGATTCGGGTTTTTATATTGCTTAATGGTACCAGATTGGTTTTTATTGGATTGACCATATTGAATTGATAATAGGCTTTGTTGGATAGATAGGCATTGAGATTTTTATAAGTTGCACTGACCCGGACAGGACCTATTCCTATTACTTCAACTCTGCCTTTCTCCCCAAGTTTTACCAGATTGGTATTGGTCGTATTCCATACCGCTTCTCCGGTGACATCCATTGTCCTGCCGTCGGCGAAGACCGCCATGGCTTTTAATTCCTTGGTTTTTTGGTAACTATCCAGTTCACCGATTATGCGGATAAATACCGGTAGAGCATCACCGGAGGGAGAAGTATTTTGAGCTTCCACGGTGGCTCTAAAGTTTCCGGCCTGGGCAACTATAGTTGCAGAACCCGGAAGTCCCGTAAAGAAGATCTTATCATTTTGGACTTTGGCTATATTGGGGTGGAAACTGTAAAATTTTACGTTGCTCAACGGCTTTACGGCATTATTGGAATACAGGCCCAAAACTTGCAGAGTTTTTCCGTTATCACTGTAAGTCAGATAATGGTCGGCAAATTTTATGCCGCTAAGAGTTGAGCCGCTTCCGGCAGGATAGACCAAAACTTTGTCTTTATCGGAAAAGCCCTGATAGGTGCAGCTTATTTCCACTGTTCCGGGCTGGCCGGTAAAATAAACCCAACCGTCCAAAACTGCGGCCACCTTTTCGTTAGAAGAGGTCCACCGGCAGTCCCGGGTAATTTCTTCCGTGGTGCCGTCCTCCATAAGGGCATAAGCTTTTAGTTCCACCGG
>JAAXZE010000107.1 GCA_012720075.1 Clostridia bacterium | reverse complement strand
TTAATGCTTATTACTTAAATTTTAATTGTTTAAAAATATAAGGAGGAAAAATAAATGTCAAAGGTAAATGAAATTATTGAATTAGTGAAAGGTCTTTCTGTATTAGAGTTGTCTGAATTAGTTAAAGCTTTCGAAGAAGAGTTTGGTGTAAGCGCTGCCGCTCCCGTTGCAGTTGCTGCTGCAGTTCCCGGTGCTGCTCCGGCTGCTGAAGCTAAAGAAGAACAAACTGAATTTGATGTAATCTTAGCTAATGCCGGCGACAAGAAAATTAATGTAATCAAAGTTGTTCGCGCACTCACCGGCCTTGGCGTGAAAGAAGCTAAAGACTTGGTTGACGGCGCTCCCAAACCTGTTAAAGAGAAAGTGGAAAAAGCTGAAGCCGAAGAAATCAAGAAGAAACTTGAAGAAGCCGGCGCAACAGTTCAAATTAAGTAGTAAAAAACACCCGAAAGGGTGTTTTTTTACTGAGAGAATATATGGGGTTGGTGTGACGGCTCTGAGGCTAACTGCATGTCGGAGTGACGGCTCATGAGTAATACTGCATGACGGTGTGACGACTTAAGGGTTAATGAGTACGTCGGTGTGACATCTTTTGGGGTTAATATACTTGTCGATGTGTATTTTTTGTTTTTAACCGACCCGTAATATTGCGGGGGAGACGTCACTCTGACCCAATGCATTTCTTGTAAGACGTCACTCCGACCAAAAATTTTGCCGTGTTAGCTGTCACACCGACCCAAAAGTTATCCTGTAATAAGCCGTCACTTTGACCCTAAGATTAACCCCAAAGCCGTAACACCCGGCCCCAAAATTTAACCCCAAAGCCCAAAAAACCCTTGACTTTACCTTGTGATTCTGGTATTATTGTAAAATGCGATTTCATGTTAATCTTTGGCAATTGCATAAGTTATTGAGAATATACTAGTTGAATATTGGCAAAAATAGATAAGGTATTTTTATTTTAGAGGATTAAAGGATTTAATAACGCTAAGGGGTGAGTGTAATTGGTGAGTCCAACTCGTGCGCTCAGGCAAAGGCATAGCTTTGCACATATTCAAGAAGTAATGGAGATGCCGAATTTAATTGAGATCCAGCAAAATTCTTACAAGTGGTTTTTAGAAGAAGGTTTAAGGGAGATGTTTCATGATATCTCTCCAATTCAAGATTTTACCGGTAATTTAATTTTGGAATTTGTTGACTATACCCTGGGGGAACCCAAGTATGATGTTGATGAATGCAAAGAAAGAGATGTTACATACGCTGCCCCCTTACGTTTAAAAGTTCGACTTATTAATAAGGAAACCGGAGAGGTTAAAGAACAGGAAGTTTTTATGGGTGACTTCCCTTTAATGACCACCAAAGGCACGTTTATCATTAACGGTGCCGAACGGGTCATTGTAAGCCAGTTGGTCCGGTCACCCGGTGTATATTATTCGGAAACTATAGATACCAGTGGTAAAAAACTTTATAACGCTACCATTATCCCTAATCGGGGAGCTTGGTTGGAATTTGAGACCGATGTCAATGAAAACATTTTTGTCCGCATTGATAGAACCAGAAAGCTTCCGGTTACGGTCCTTTTAAGGGCTCTTGGTTATGCCAGCAAAGAACAAATATCGATGCTGTTTGATAACGACGAAAGAATTAGGATGACCCTGGAGAGAGATCATACCGAAACCGAAGGCGAAGCCCTGATAGAAATATACAAACGATTAAGACCTGGGGAGCCACCTACAGTGGAGAGCGCGAGGTCTTTGTTGCATACCCTGTTTTTTGACCCTAAACGGTATGACCTGGCCAAAGTAGGTCGGTATAAATTAAATAAAAAATTGAAGTTAGATGTTGATAAAGAAATCAAACATCTTACTAAGGAAGATATAGTTGCCACCATTAAACATTTAATAAAACTGATAAAAGAAAACGGTCCCGTTGATGATATCGACCATTTGGGAAATCGACGTTTGCGTTCCGTTGGGGAATTATTGCAGAATCAATTCCGCATAGGCCTTTCCAGAATGGAAAGGGTTGTCAGGGAAAGAATGACAATTCAAGACGTTGATGTTATTACACCGCAGGTATTAATCAATATTAGGCCTGTGGTTGCTGCTATTAAAGAATTTTTTGGTTCCAGCCAGTTGTCCCAGTTTATGGACCAAACCAACCCTCTGGCTGAACTTACTCATAAAAGAAGGCTTAGCGCCCTAGGTCCCGGTGGTTTAAGCCGGGAAAGGGCCGGTTTTGAGGTCCGGGACGTTCACTATTCCCACTATGGACGGATGTGCCCCATTGAAACCCCTGAAGGTCCCAATATCGGGCTGATCAGTTCCTTAAGTACCTATGCCCGGATCAATGAATACGGCTTTATCGAAACTCCTTATCGGAAGGTTAATAAGGAAGAAAGAAAGGTTACTAATCAAATTGAGTATCTGACCGCTGATGAAGAGGATCCCTTTATTGTAGCCCAGGCTAATGCTCCTATTGATGCCGAAGGCCGTTTTATTACCAAAAAAGTTAATGCTCGCTACTATAAAGATATTTTAATGGTTGATGCTGACAAAGTTGACTACATGGATGTTTCACCCAAACAGGTTGTATCAATCGCCACCGCTTTGATACCCTTTTTGGAACATGACGATGCCAACCGGGCTTTGATGGGTGCCAACATGCAACGGCAGGCAGTACCCCTCTTAAGGACCGAAGCCCCATTTGTCGGAACCGGTATGGAATTTAGGGCTGCCTATGATTCCGGGGTTTTGGCCATAGCTGAAAACAGTGGTGTCGTACACAAGGTCAGTGCCAACGAAATTTTAGTGAAAAATGACCAAGGAAAATTTGACAGATATAAATTAACCAAGTTTGCCAGGTCCAACCAAGGAACTTGTATTAACCAAAAGCCTTTGGTTAAGAAAGGTCAACGGGTAGAAAAAGGTGATATTTTAGCCGACGGACCTTCTACCGACAAAGGTGAATTGGCTTTGGGCCGCAATGTCCTGGTTGCTTTCATGACCTGGGAAGGTTATAACTATGAAGATGCTATTTTAATTAGTGAAAAGCTGGTAAAAGAAGATTATTATACCTCAATTCACATCGAAGAGTATGAATGTGATGCCCGGGATACTAAGCTGGGACCTGAAGAAATAACCCGGGATATCCCCAATGTGGGTGAGGATGTATTAAAAAATCTTGATGAGCGAGGTATTATTCGGATAGGTGCCGAAGTAAGGGCCGGAGATATTTTAGTCGGCAAAGTAACTCCGAAAGGTGAAACCGAGCTAACAGCAGAAGAGCGGCTGTTAAGGGCCATCTTTGGCGAAAAAGCCAGAGAAGTGCGGGATACCTCTTTAAGGGTGCCTCACGGAGAAGCAGGTAAGATCGTCGACGTTAAAGTTTTCACCCGGGAAAACGGTGATGAACTGGCACCCGGCGTAAATCAAATTGTCCGTGTTTACGTTGCTCAAAAAAGGAAAATTTCCCAGGGTGACAAAATGGCGGGCCGTCACGGTAATAAAGGGGTTATTTCCCGGATTTTGCCTGAGGAAGATATGCCCTTTTTGCCTGACGGTACACCGATAGAAATAGTTCTTAACCCCTTGGGAGTTCCTTCCCGGATGAATATCGGTCAGGTTATGGAACTTCACTTAGGTATGGCAGCCAAAGCTTTAGGCATGCATGTAGCTTCCCCGGTATTTGACGGCGCTTCTGAGGAAGATATTATGGAAATGCTGGAAAAAGCGGGCTTTGATAAAAGCGGAAAATTCATTTTAAGGGACGGCCGAACCGGGGAACCTTTTGACAACCCTGTATCGGTTGGTTACATGTATTTCTTGAAACTGGCTCACCTGGTTGATGATAAAATTCACGCCCGGTCTACCGGTCCATATTCACTGGTTACCCAGCAGCCCTTGGGCGGTAAAGCTCAATTTGGCGGTCAGCGCTTCGGAGAAATGGAAGTTTGGGCTCTGGAAGCCTATGGTGCTGCCTATACACTCCAGGAGATACTTACTGTCAAATCCGACGATGTTGTTGGCCGGGTAAAAACTTATGAAGCGATTGTAAAAGGCGAAAACGTACCAGAACCGGGTGTTCCGGAATCCTTTAAGGTTTTAATAAAAGAATTGCAG
The DNA here is from genome assembly GCA_012720075.1 of Clostridia bacterium. Lineage (GTDB taxonomy): Bacteria > Bacillota > Peptococcia > Peptococcales > BICA1-8 > JAAXZE01. Next base: position 11,996 of record JAAXZE010000107.1, on the reverse strand, counting down.
AGCTTGGGCTTGGATGTCAAAATTCTTTCCGAAGATGACGAAGAAATTGAAATTCGGGAACAAGAAGAGGATATCGCCGAAACAGCCAAAGAGCTTGGTTTGGACATTCAGGTTGATGATGAAAAAGGCAAGATGTCAGCCGGTGATGATGATTATCAGGACGGCAGTGATGAAATAAGTGAAGATGATGAAGATATAGACTTTGAAGATATTGATTTAAGTTTTGACAGCGATGAAGAAGATGACCTTGACTAAGGAATAAAAGATTGCGGGAAGGGAGCGAGGCCCTTGTTAGATGTCAATAACTTTGATCGAATGCGGATTGGCTTAGCCTCTCCGGAACAAATTCGAGCCTGGTCCAGTGGCGAAGTTAAAAAACCGGAGACTATCAACTATCGTACTTTGAAACCGGAACGGGAAGGTTTGTTTTGTGAAAAAATATTTGGTCCCACTCGAGACTGGGAATGTCATTGCGGAAAGTATAAAAGAGTTCGTTATAAAGGTATTATATGCGATCGTTGTGGTGTTGAAGTAACTCGCTAGAAAGTAAGAAGGGAAAGAATGGGGCATATTGAATTGGCTGCCCCTTGTTCCCATATCTGGTATTTTAAAGGCATCCCGAGCCGGATGGGACTTATCCTGGATATGTCTCCCCGATCTTTGGAAAAGGTAATCTATTTTGTTTCCTATATTGTTATTGATCCCGGCGATACTCCGTTAATGAAAAAACAGTTATTGACCGAAACCGAATACCGGGAATACAAAGAAAAATACGGAAATCGTTTTGAAGCCGGGATTGGTGCCGAGGCTATTCAAAAACTTTTGGCGGAAATAGATTTAGATGCTCTTTATAAAGAGTTGCGGCAGGAAATAAAAGATAGCACGGGACAAAGGAAAATCAGGGCCATCCGCCGTCTAGAAGTAGTGGAGGCTTTCAAAAAATCCGGAAATAAACCTGAATGGATGGTAATGGATGTTCTTCCTGTTATACCGCCTGAATTAAGGCCTATGGTGCAACTGGACGGCGGCCGTTTTGCTACCTCTGATTTAAACGACCTCTATCGCAGGGTAATCAACAGAAACAACCGTTTGAAAAGGCTGTTGGATTTAGGTGCCCCGGACATTATTGTCCGCAACGAAAAGAGGATGCTGCAAGAAGCAGTGGATGCGTTAATTGATAACGGCCGCAGGGGAAGACCGGTTACAGGGCCCGGCAATCGCCCCCTGAAATCTTTAAGTGATATGTTAAAAGGTAAACAAGGCCGTTTCCGCCAGAATTTATTAGGAAAACGGGTCGATTATTCAGGTCGTTCCGTTATTGTAGTCGGGCCGGAGCTGAAAATGCATCAATGCGGCCTGCCTAAAGAAATGGCCATAGAGCTCTTTAAGCCTTTTGTTATGAAAAGGCTGGTTAATGACGGTTATGCCCATAATATCAAAAGCGCCAAACGGATGGTAGAAAGATTGAAGCCTGAAGTTTGGGACGTTTTGGAAGATGTAATCAAAGAACATCCGGTTCTTTTAAACCGGGCTCCTACCCTTCACAGACTGGGTATTCAAGCTTTTGAACCGGTTCTGGTTGAAGGAAGGGCGCTGCAAATTCACCCCTTGGTCTGTACGGCTTATAATGCCGACTTTGACGGTGACCAAATGGCCGTTCACGTTCCCCTTTCGGCAGAGGCTCAGGCCGAGGCGAGAATTCTTATGTTAGCTGCCCATAATATTTTAAACCCCAAAGACGGGCATCCCGTTGTTACTCCGACCCAGGATATGGTTTTAGGTTCCTATTATCTTACCGTTGATAAATCAGGGGTCAAAGGGGAAGGAAAAGTATTTAAAGATGCCGATGAAGTTATTTTTGCTCTTGAGGAAAAGGTTGTCGATATTCATGCCGCCATTAAAGTTCGTTGGCATGATGGAAAACTTTTGGAGACTACAGTTGGGCGAGTTATATTTAATAGCGTAATTCCACCGGAAGTTGGTTTCATAAATGAAGTTGTGACCAAAAAGGTATTGGGAAAAATAGTTGCCAAGTGTTATCGTAAGCTGGGCTCCAGCGCTACGGCGGAAATGCTGGACGGTATTAAGAGGTTAGGATTTAGATATTCCACCAAAGCCGGGATTACTATAGGTCTAAACGATATTATAGTTCCCGAAAGGAAAAAGGAGATTCTTGCGGAATCCGATGCTAAAGTAGAGTCTATTGAACAGAAATTTAGAAGAGGTTTAATTACCGAAGAAGAACGCTACCAATTAATAATTGATGTCTGGAATAAAGCAACCGATGCGGTAACCCAGGCTTTGCTTGACAGTCTGGATAGGTATAACAATATTTATATGATGGCCAATTCCGGTGCCCGCGGTAATATTCAGCAGATTCGTCAATTGGCCGGGATGCGGGGACTCATGGCCGATCCTTCCGGTCGTACCATTGAATTGCCCATTAAGGCTAATTTCCGTGAAGGTTTAACTGTTTTGGAATACTTTATCTCCACCCACGGGGCTCGTAAAGGTTTGGCTGATACTGCCTTGCGTACCGCCGACTCCGGTTACCTCACCCGGCGCTTGGTTGATGTTGCCCAGGATGTTATAGTTCGAGAAGATGACTGCGGCACTCTGGAAGGCATAGTGGTAGAACCTATTAAAAACGGCAATGAAGTTATTGAATCCCTGGAAGAGCGAATTGCCGGTCGGTTTGCATCCAAAGACATCATTAATCCCAAAACCGGTGAAGTGCTGGTTAAAGCCAATGAGTGGATAACCGACGAAATGGCTGAAGAAATAGTAGCCTTGGGAATAGAAAAGGTTGAGATAAGGAGCGCTCTCACCTGTAAAACCCGTTATGGTGTTTGCCGCAAGTGTTATGGACGAAACTTGGCCACCGGTCATCATGTTGACATCGGTGAGGCTGTCGGCATAATAGCCGCTCAATCTATCGGTGAACCGGGTACCCAGCTGACAATGCGAACCTTCCATACCGGTGGTGTTGCCGGTGATGATATTACCCAGGGTTTGCCTCGGGTCGAAGAGTTGTTTGAAGCCAGGAAACCCAAAGGGCAAGCCATCATTACGGAAACTGGCGGTACCATTAGGATAAATGAAGTGAAAAGTCGTAAAGAAATTGAAGTAACTTCACCTGATGGAGAAATTAGGACCTATCAAGTTCCTTACGGCTCGCGGATTAAAGTAGTTGACGGGCAACAGGTTGAAGCCGGGACCGAACTTACCGAAGGTTCCGTTAACCCCCATGATCTTTTAAGAATCAAAGGGGTAAGGGGTGTGCAGACTTACCTCTTGCACGAAGTGCAAAAGGTTTATCGTTTGCAAGGTGTTGATATTAATGATAAGCATATTGAGGTAATGGTCCGGCAAATGCTGCGGAAGGTCAAAGTTGAAGAAGCAGGGGATACAGATTTGTTACCCGGTGGCTTGGTTGATATTTTTGAATTTGAAGATGAAAATAAACGGATTCAAGAGCTTGGAGGAGAACCGGCTACTGCCAAACCGGTCTTGCTGGGTATTACCAAAGCTTCCTTGGCTACCGATTCCTTCTTGTCGGCGGCATCATTCCAAGAAACAACGAGGGTATTAACCGATGCTGCCATCAAAGGTAAGAGTGATCCGCTGTTGGGCTTGAAGGAAAACGTAATTATCGGAAAACTGATCCCAGCCGGTACCGGCATGAGCCGATACAGAAATTTAAAAGTTATTTCCAACGAACAAAATTTACCTGAGGGTGAAGCAAAGCCTTAATCTTGACATGAGATATTTGTGGTGTTAAAATAACCAAGTGTGTATTATGGGGGGAGTTTAAGTGGCGGTAGATGAGTTCAAAGATGTACCTAAGGTTGTAGGCGTCAAGCAGACAACAAAAGCTTTACAGCGCGATGAAGTTGCTGTATTGTATATTGCTGATGATGCCGAAAGTCGTATTACGGAACCGGTCGAAACCCAGGCTAAAGCCAAAGGCATACAAATAAAAAAGGTTCCTTCTATGAAAGAATTAGGCAAGGCCTTTGGAATAGAGGTCGGCGCATCCGTTGCTGCCATTTTAACCCGAAAGTAGTTTTAAGTTTATTAAAGTTAGAGGGTTGGGGCTGTAACAGGCCCCAACTCCCAACATTTTAAATATTAATCATGGGTCAATGAGCCAAGGAAGGAGGTGTAGGGGAATGCCAACCATTAATCAGTTGGTTAGAAAAGGTAGAAGTGTTATGGAAAAGAAATCATCCTCTCCTGCTTTAAAGGAAAACCCACAAAAAAGGGGAGTTTGTACTAGAGTTTATACAACTACACCTAAAAAACCAAACTCTGCTTTGCGCAAGGTGGCAAGGGTTAGGTTGACTAACGGTATTGAAGTTACTGCCTATATTCCTGGTATTGGACATAATTTACAAGAACACTCGGTGGTACTTGTAAGAGGCGGTCGTGTTAAAGATTTGCCTGGTGTACGTTACCATTTAGTACGTGGTGCTTTAGATGCCGCCGGTGTACAAAATCGCAATCAAGGCCGTTCGAAATACGGAACAAAACGTCCAAAAGGTAAAAAATAAAAGGGGGGAGACTATTGCCTAGAAAAGGTCCTGTTCCCAAAAGGGAAGTATTGCCTGATCCCATATATAACAGCAAGAAGGTAACAAAGCTCATTAATCAGGTAATGCTTGATGGTAAAAAGAGTATAGCTGAAAAAGCTGTTTATGGTGCTTTTGATATAATTCGTGAAAAAACAGGTAAACATCCTTTGGAAGTTTTTGAAGAAGCTTTGAAAAATGTTATGCCTGTTTTAGAAGTTAAAGCCCGTAGAGTTGGCGGTGCCAACTATCAGGTGCCTGTAGAAGTTAGGGCGGATCGCCGTCAGACTCTGGGCATTCGTTGGCTGGTAACTTTTGCCCGCAAAAGGGGCGAAAAAACCATGGATAGAAAGTTAGCCGCCGAATTGATGGATGCTGCCAATAATACCGGCGGTGCCGTTAAAAAACGTGAAGATACACATAAAATGGCTGAGGCTAATAAAGCTTTTGCCCATTATCGTTGGTAAAAGGATTAGGGTGGTTGTTCACAATGAGTAACCCAGAAGATTTTGTGGCCAACACAGGCTGGAAGGAGGATTTGACGTGGCTCGCGCTTTTCCATTAGATAAAACAAGGAATATCGGTATTATGGCTCACATTGATGCTGGGAAAACCACCACTACTGAGCGTATACTTTTTTACACAGGTCGTGTGCATAAATTAGGTGAAACACATGACGGTTCTGCAACTATGGACTGGATGGTGCAAGAACAAGAGCGGGGTATTACCATTACCTCTGCTGCTACAACTGCTCAATGGAAAGGTCACAGGATAAACATTATTGATACGCCAGGACACGTTGATTTCACAGTTGAAGTAGAACGCTCGTTGCGGGTTTTAGACAGTGCCGTAGCTGTTTTTTGCGCCGTTGGTGGTGTAGAACCTCAGTCTGAAACAGTGTGGCGCCAAGCAGATAAATATGGTGTTCCGAGAATTGCTTTTGTAAATAAGATGGATAGAATTGGTGCTAATTTCTTAAATGTTGTGGAGCAGATTAGGGACAGACTTGGTGCCAATCCTATACCCATTCAACTTCCTATTGGTGCAGAGGATCAATTCCGCGGCATGGTAGACCTGGTCAAAAATAAAGCTGTTATCTATATCGATGATTTAGGTACCCAGGCTGATGAAACGGAAATCCCCGCAGATATGGTTGATATGGTAAATGAGTATCGGGAAAAATTACTGGAAGCAGTAGCTGAGTGCGATGAAGATTTGATGATGAAATATTTAGAAGGCGAAGAGCTCACAGAAGAGGAAATCAAGAAAGCATTGCGCCAAGCTACCATTCAAGTAAAAATAATTCCTGTTCTTTGCGGCTCCGCTTTTAAAAATAAAGGTGTGCAATTATTGCTGGATGCAGTAGTCGACTACTGCCCATCACCATTGGATATTCCACCCATTCATGGTATTATTCCTAATTCCGACGAAGAGGCTTTCCGCAAAGCCGGTGATGACGAACCCTTCAGCGCTTTGGCTTTTAAAATCATGACCGATCCCTATGTAGGCAAACTGACATTTTTCCGGGTTTATTCCGGAATAGTAAAAGCCGGTTCTTATGTATATAATTCAACCAAAGGCAAACGGGAACGTCTTGGCCGTATCTTGCAGATGCATGCCAACCATAGAGAAGAGATTGATGCTGTTTATGCCGGTGATATAGCGGCAGCTATAGGGTTCAAAGATACAACAACGGGAGATACTCTTTGCTTTGAAGATAATCCTATTATTCTGGAATCCATGGAGTTTCCTGAACCGGTTATTAATGTTGCTATCGAACCCAGTACAAAGGCTGACCAGGATAAAATGGGTGTTGCCCTTTCCAAACTGGCAGAGGAAGACCCGACCTTTAAAACCTATACTGATCAGGAAACCGGTCAGACTATTATTGCCGGTATGGGCGAATTGCATTTAGAGATTATTACCGACCGGTTGCTGAGGGAGTTCAAAGTAGATGCTAAAGTAGGCAGACCCCAGGTTGCTTATAAAGAAACAATCCGCAAAGCTGTTAAGGCCGAAGGTAAGTTTATTAGGCAGTCCGGCGGTCGTGGTCAATACGGTCATTGTGTCGTTGAATTTGAACCTCTGGAGCCAGGTTCAGGATACCAGTTTGAAAGCAAAATTGTCGGCGGCGTAGTTCCCAAGGAATACATTGCGCCTATTGATGCCGGTATCAGAGAGGCTATGGAAAATGGTATCTTAGCCGGTTATCCCGCCGTTGACATTAAAGCTACTTTAGTTGACGGTTCTTATCATGAAGTGGACTCCTCAGAAATGGCCTTTAAGGTCGCAGGCTCTATGGCCTTTAAAAATGCCGGACTCAAAGCCGATCCGGTTCTTTTGGAGCCAATAATGAAGGTTGAAGTTGTGGTTCCTGAAGAATATATGGGAGATGTCATGGGTGACTTAAACTCCCGTCGCGGGCGTATTGAAGGCATGGAAGCCAGGGGTAATTCCCAGGTAATCAGAAGTTTTGTTCCATTATCTTCAATGTTCGGCTACGCAACAGACCTGCGTTCAAAAACCCAAGGCCGGGGAATTTATACTATGCAGTTTGATCACTACGAGGAAGTTCCCAAGAATATTTCGGAAGAAATTATTGCCAAAAGACAAGGCAAATAATTTAGTGAAGCAAAATTATTTGAGTTAGCTTACTGGTAATTCTTTCAGTCAGGTTAAGGTTGAGGTTAAGGCGAACTTTAATTTTTACTAAGTATTAGTCTTCAACCTTAACCTAGCGAAGCGAAACCTTGACCTACACTTTCAAAAAAATTAACCATTATCTATATTGAAGGAGGAAAAAGAAGAATGGCAAAGCAAAAGTTTGAAAGAACTAAGCCCCACGTAAATATTGGGACTATTGGTCACGTTGACCACGGTAAAACAACAACAACGGCAGCAATTACCGCTGTCCTGGCCTTACAAGGTAAAGCTAAAGCTACCAAATTCGATGAAATCGATAAAGCTCCTGAAGAAAAAGCTCGTGGTATCACTATTAACACTGCCCACGTTGAGTATGAAACAGATAATCGTCACTATGCCCACGTTGACTGCCCAGGTCACGCCGACTATGTAAAGAACATGATCACTGGTGCGGCTCAAATGGACGGAGCAATTCTGGTAGTAAGCGCAGCTGACGGTCCCATGCCTCAGACCCGTGAACACATTCTGTTAGCCCGTCAGGTAGGTGTGCCATATATTGTTGTATGGTTAAACAAAGCCGACATGGTAGATGACGAAGAAATATTGGAATTAGTAGAAATGGAAGTAAGAGAATTATTAAGTCAATATGAATTCCCGGGCGACGAAATTCCTGTAATCAGAGGGTCCGGATTAAAAGCATTGGAAGATCCGACAGGTCCCTGGGCACAAAACATTTTGGATTTAATGACAGCTGTTGACGAATACATTCCGACTCCACAGCGTGCAGTAGACAGACCCTTCTTAATGCCTGTAGAAGACGTATTCAGCATTACCGGACGTGGAACAGTAGCAACCGGTCGTGTAGAACGTGGAACAATAAAAGTAGGGGATGAAGTAGAAATAGTAGGTTTGCGGGAAGAAACCCGGAAGACGGTATGTACCGGAGTGGAAATGTTCCGTAAGTTGTTAGACCAAGCAGAAGCAGGGGACAACATCGGTGTACTGTTACGGGGTGTAGACAGAAAAGAGATCGAACGGGGACAAGTATTGGCAAAACCCGGAACCATTAAACCCCATACCAAGTTTTCTGCAGAAGTGTATGTATTGACCAAAGAAGAAGGTGGACGTCATACTCCATTCTTTAACGGATATCGTCCCCAATTCTACTTCCGGACTACAGACGTAACAGGCGTAATCCAATTACCGGAAGGTACAGAAATGGTAATGCCCGGTGACAACATCAAGATGGAAATCGAGCTAATCACCCCCATCGCTATGGAAGAAGGTTTACGTTTTGCTATTCGTGAAGGTGGCAGAACAGTTGGCGCCGGAGTTGTTTCCGCAATCCACGAATAATTTAGTTAATTTAATGCTTCATGTTTAATAAAACCGGCCAAAGCCGGTTTTATTAATTTTTCATTAGAAGATTAATTAATGGGCTTATGGAAAAAATACATTTACAGTAACGACTTTTTACAGTACAACAACCGATATGATTTTTAGTTGACAGCCAAGCAAATGGTGTGCTAAAGTAGATAAGGTACTGATTAAAAAATAGGAGTAGAGTAAGAATAAAGTAAGATTGGATTAGGAGGTGGCGGCAGTGCGTGTAGGTATTACTTTGGCTTGTACTGATTGCAAACGCCGCAATTATAGTACAAATAAAAATAAGAAAAACAATCCTGATAGAATAGAGCTTAAAAAATACTGCCCATTTTGCAAAACACATACTGTTCATAAAGAAACTAAGTAAGTAGGGAAGTGGAGAAAATGAGTGAAAGACAAGCTGAAAAAAAACCGGGCCTAATCGAGAGACTAAAGAAATATACAAAAGGCTCTTGGAATGAGCTGAAAAAAGTACATTGGCCGAACAAATCCGAGCTGATTACTTATACTTCCGTAGTTTTAGTCGCGGTAGTAATTGTATCAGCTATGATTTGGGTTGTAGATTCCGCCCTTAGCTTTGTCTTGGAGTTGTTGATCTAAGAAATGTTGTTGAGGGGGTGGGGGTTCTCTAATTAGAACCCTTGTAATATGGATGATAAAAAATGGTATGTTATTCACACATATTCCGGTTACGAAAATAAGGTAAAGGCCAATCTGGAAAAACGGATTGAATCAATGAACATGGGAGACAAGATTTTTCGCATTCTTGTTCCTATGGAAGATGAAGTGGAGTTGAAGGATGGCAAAAAGAAGGTAGTTAAACGAAAAGTATTTCCGGGATATGTTTTGGTTGAAATGAAGATGACCGATGACTCCTGGTATGTAGTTAGAAATACCACCGGAGTTACCGGCTTTGTTGGCACGGGTGCCAAGCCGGTGCCTTTACATGATTCTGAGGCTAAAGCCCTTCTCAAACAAATGGGAGTGGAAGAGCCTAAAGCTAGAATTGACCTTAATGTAGGTCAAAACGTCAGGGTTAATTCCGGTCCCTTTGAAAACTTTTTGGGTACCATTGAAGAAATTTATCCTGAAAAAGGAAAAGTGAAGGTTTTGCTTTCCATGTTTGGTCGCGAGACACCTGTTGAGCTTGATTTCACTCAGGTAGATAAAATATAATTTATGTCGTATATCATTTCGAACTTTAAGGAGGTGTATTTCAAGTGGCAAAAAAAGTTGTTGGTTTTATAAAATTACAAGTACCTGCAGGCAAAGCAAATCCTGCACCTCCAGTTGGTCCTGCTTTGGGTCAGCATGGTGTAAATATTATGGGGTTTTGCAAAGAATTTAACGAAAGAACCAAAAACCAAATGGGTTTGATTATTCCAGTTGAAATTACAGTTTATGCGGACAGATCCTTTACTTTTATTACAAAAACACCGCCCGCAGCTGTACTTTTGAAAAAAGCTGCAGGTATTGAAAGGGCTTCCGGTGAACCAAACCGTAAAAAAGTAGCCAAAGTTCCTTTGTCTAAAGTACGGGAAATTGCGGAAGAAAAGATGAAAGATCTAAACGCAGCATCCGTTGAAGCCGCCATGAGAATGATTGAAGGTACCGCCCGCAGTATGGGTATTGAAATTGTTGAAGGATAATGAATAAGTGTGTGAGTGTTTAAGTGTGTAAGTGTGTAAGTGTTATCTGTTGCACTAAACAAACTGTCATGCAGATTGACTTATGAGTTGTCACACTATCACACTAAAAAATAAGTGGGAGGATAAATCCGTTAATACCACAAGGAGGAATGAAAATGCCAAAACACGGTAAAAGATACTTGGATTCTCTAAAAGAAATAAATAGACAGAATTTATATGAACCAGCTCAAGCTTTGGAACTGGTTAAAAATTTAGCTAAGGCTAAATTTGATGAAACAATTGAAGTTGCAGTAAAACTGGGTGTTGACCCTCGTCATGCTGATCAACAGATCCGTGGTGCCGTTGTGTTGCCCCATGGTACAGGAAAAACCCGCAGTGTTTTAGTATTTGCCAAAGGTGAAAAAGCAAAAGAAGCTGAAGCCGCCGGCGCTGATTTTGTCGGTGCTGAAGATATGGTGGAAAAAATTCAGGGCGGTTGGTTTGGTTTTGATGTAGCCATCGCTACACCGGATATGATGGGTATCGTTGGTAAAATTGGTAGGCTTTTAGGACCTAAAGGTTTAATGCCCAACCCCAAAACCGGAACAGTAACCTTTGATATCGAGAGAGCCGTTAAAGAAGTAAAAGCCGGTAAAATTGAATACAGGGTTGATAAGACCAGTATTATTCATGTTCCTATCGGCAAAGCTTCTTTTGATTTAGATAAATTGGTGGAAAACTTTAAAACTATAATTGAAGTTTTAATAAAAGCTAAACCTGCCAGTGCTAAAGGACAGTATATAAAAAGCGTTGTTGTATCTTCGACAATGGGACCTGGAGTAAAAATTAACCCATTGAAAGTATTGTCATAACAAATGTGTTTGACAAACTGCCGATTATCGTGTATATTAATCTAGTGCTAATAGAATAATGGTTTGCTGTAGACAGTAGGTGCTTTTAAGCTTAATATCCTACCGAGGCTGTTTCTTGAATTCAACTTTCTGTTATTAAGTGCCTTCGTATGTCTACGGAGGCAATTTTTATTATTAGTTACTGGTTACTGGTGACTAGTGACTAGTAAAAGTTTTTGCGGCATATAGGGTTTAAAGCCAGTCACCAGTCACTAATCATTAGTCACTGGGCGAAGAAAATAACTCCAAATAGAGAAATGGAGGTGAACAATATGGGTAGCCTCGAAACCAAAAAGCAGATAGTTGCGGAGATGGTTGAAAAGTTTAATAGTGCCAAATCCGTAATTGTTACCGATTATCGTGGTCTTAATGTTGCCGAAGTTACTGAGCTAAGAAAGAAACTTAGAGAAGCTGGCGTTGACTATCGAGTAGTAAAGAACACTCTTTTGAAAATTGCTGCCAAAGAAGCAGGAATTGAAGGAACTGAGGAGTATTTTCAAGGTCCTACTGCAGTAGCTTTTGGTTTGACTGATGCTGTTGCTCCTGCCCAAGTTCTTTCTAAGTTTGCTAAGGACCATAAAAACCTGGAAATCAAAGGTGGTATTTTAGAAGGAAAACTAATTGGTTTAGATGAGGTAAAAGCCTTAGCCGATTTGCCACCGAGAGAAGTCTTGCTGGCCAAGGTTGCGTCATGTTTCCAAGCGCCAATGGTTGGTTTGGTCAATGTTTTGCAAGGACCTATCAGAAAACTTGGCTATGCTTTGGAAGAAGTCAGAAAACTCAAAGAAGCTCAAGCTTAATATGCAAGTGTGCTTAATGCTTATTACTTAAATTTTAATTGTTTAAAAATATAAGGA
>JAAXZE010000106.1 GCA_012720075.1 Clostridia bacterium | reverse complement strand
TGATTCAATATTTTACGGTTTTTCTTCTTCAGCATATCATCGCCCCAAATCATTGATATATCTCTATTTTACTAGAAAATTAGGTTGATTTGGGATTTCTTTGAAAAAAAGACTGCCGACAAAGACTTTGTCGACAGTCTGGGACAGCTAATGCTGTCATAAACTGTGACTTAATAAATTAAATTATATTGGGCGGTATCCCTTTTTTCACATCCCACCGGTAAATAATATTTACCAACAAATAGAAAAGGTGATTAATGGGTTTCTTCAAAAAGTTCTTATTTATTAATGTTCTCTTTAAAATTGATCCCAAGCTGAAAACCTTGTTATAGAGCTTCCAATAAGCCCGGGTAAGCTCTTCCGGAGTCATATTGGCAGGAATATGAACCGCTTCGGTGCCGTTATAAGAGTAGATGTTACGATTATAAATTCTATTATTCTCTTCCATTCTTTTAAACAAATCGGTACCGGGTATGGGGGTAAGGATGTAAAAACGGGGAACTATAATTTTATTTTCCTCAATAAACCGGGCAGTGGCCTCTATACTCTCCAAGGTATCGGCATCGGTTCCTACCACCATCTCGGTACTTACTTCTATCCCCGCTTTTCTGATTTTAGCCATTAATTCAGGATATTCGGAAGTTTTAGCCCACCCTTTATTCAATTCATTAAGGCTTTCCTGTTTGATACTTTCTATTCCGAAACTTAATAATATACAACCACTGTCAGCAATAGCCTTTAAGAGCCGTTCATTTTTGGCCACCGTTATGGAGCATTGGCTCATCCATTGCATTTTCAGCTTTTTTATTTCCTGGGAAAGCTCAAACATATATTCCTGGTCGGAGGCAATATTATCATCCAGCAAAATGAATTTATTAAATCCTAATTCCTTTACCTTTTTAATATCTCTAATCACTTCCGGTATGCTTCTCCGAAAGTATTTGCCCCGGTAGAGGCAATACACAGAGCAAAAGGTACAGGTGTTGGGGCAGCCCCTTCCAGCCTGAACCGGCAGAAAATCACCGATCTTTTTTTCAACCAATAAATCATATCTGGGTACAGGCAGGTTTTCCAGGGAGACCAGTTCTTTTCGGTAATAGGGTTTTAAGGCACCCTGCTCAAAATCACGAAGCACCTCCGGCCATACACCTTCCACATCACCGATTACCACACTGTCGCAGTATTTTTTAGCCTCCTGGGGCATGAGACTTACCATATAGCCGCCCAGAATGACGGTCTTGCCTCTTTTCTTAAACTCTCCGGCTATATCCAATGTGCGAATGACGGCATGACCCATACTGCTTATCCCGATAACATCGGCATCGGTGTCAAAGGGAACTTCTTCGATGGTTTCCAAGATTAATTGAACCTCCCACTCCTCCGGTGTCAGAGCGGCTATCAAAGGCAAAGCCAGGCCCACCATATACAGTTTTTTTCTCTTGATTAATTGACCTTGAACATCGTAAGGTGTCGGTTGTATTAATAATAGCTTTTTTTTCATCGGTTACCCTTTCAGCATTAATTTTAGATAAACTGCTAAAAACTTCAGTGAACCCAAAACTAATCGTAAAACGGTACCAAAACCGAATTGCTTGACCATAAAAATGGGGTCATTGAGTATTAAATTAACGTAGAGATTGGATTTAAGGACTTCAAAATAATAATAACTCAAGCTCATTTTATCGGGTTTGATGCTTACTTCCGAAAAACTCCAGCGGTCAAAATCATCGGCGGAAAAAATAATTCTCTCTTTATATTTATTAAAGAGCGCCGTACCGGGTAAAGCCGTCAAAGGTGTCAGAGATGATATTTCCGGCCCCAGTTCTTTTACATATCTTCTAAATTGCTTAAAATCTTCTTTATCCCAATCAGGGTTTAGGATAAAAGCAGCCCAGCAGGCTATACCCAATTTTTTTAGTATTTTAGCGGCTTTAATATTTTCCTCGATGGTAGCCTTTTTGTTATACCTTTTCAGCTCTTCAGCCTTGAAGGATTCATAACCTACAATACAGGCTTGCAGGCCGTTTTTTCTTAACCTTTTTAAAGTTTCCTCATATCTTATAATGCTTTCCACACTACCATAGCAAATGAAATTCTTCCGAATATTGTTGCTTTCTAATAAATCACAAAACCTCTCCAGCCTTTCTCCATTATGGAGAAAATTATTGTCGATAATCATGATATTTGGTTCCGCTATTTCTTTAATCTGGTTAATTATGCTTTCCAAAGGCTCGTCCTGCTCCTGTCCGCCTTCTATCCGCCAGCGCAAACAAAAATTACAATGGGAACTGCACCCCCGAGAAGTCTGTAGTAAAGCACAAGGCCGATAGCCAAAATAAGAATAATACCGGCGGTATTTTAGGGTTGACCGGCGGTCAGGTATGAGGTATTCGTTAATACCCTGCTTTCCTGTGCTTTGATAATCATTAGCCCGGCTGTATATCCCATCCAGTATAGGAACCTGCTTTCCCTTTTCCAAATAATCAATTAAACTGGCGATATTTTCTCTGGTAGTATATTGCACTACATGGTCAATGTCCCGGCAAAAGAAATTTTCCGGCGTCAAATAAGCCTGGGTTCCCCCTGCCAGGGTAATTATGTCCTGGTCAAAGGCCTTTGTTTTCCCAGCCAGTTCCTTAACACCCAATACATCTATGCACAAAGAAGTAAAGCCCACTATCTGGGGCCGGAAATCCCTCAGCTCCCGGCAAAAGTCTTCTTTCCCGACCATCAAATCCAGAATTTTTATTTCATGTTTATCCTTTAAAAGGGCGGCCAGGCACTCCAAGCCCAAAGGCTCGGAAAACATAAACTCCCCTAAAGTTATGGCTTTTTTTCTTCTTGGAGGTCTGACTAAGAGTATACGCATGGGGTCCTCCTGTTTAGTGACTAGTGACTGGTAAAATAAGTGTATAAGTGTGTTAGTGTGAGAGTGTATAAGATTAAAGCCTTTGTCGATAGTTATATTAATTGAGAATTGAGAATGGAGAGTTGAGAATTATTATTAGGTATTCATTCTGTGATGAAACATCTGTTATTTCCAACTCTTCTAACATTTCAACTATTTCCAACTGAAAATTGATGTCACGGTGACACGATGTCACGTTAAAATTAGCCTTAACCTAGCAAAGCGAAGCCTTAACCTTTTTCCTGTAGAACCGTAGCACTGTAGCACGGAGCGAAGTCCCTTTCCCACTCCCAGTCACCCGCTAAATATCTTCTTAATATATTGCCAAGCAATCCGGCCTACTCCCATGGACAGTCTGAGATTAGCCATTAAACCATATTTTAAATACTTGAGCATACTTGTGGGACTTAAGGTTAGTTTGAAATAAAGCTTTAAAATATTATAATAATACCTTCTCACCGACATCTTTCCGGGTTTTACAACCAGATTAGCCAAATCCCACTGTTCATATTTATCCCGGGGAATTATTAGCTGCTCCCGGAACTGCTCAAAAAGAGGGGTCCCCGGCAGGGGAGTAAAGGGCTGAAGGTTAATAAACCTTAAATCCCGTTTTCTTAACCAGCGGTAAAGATGCTCAAAATCGCCTTCATCCCAGTCTATACCCAAAATCAACGTCCCATAACAATCAACGTTGTACTTGGCCAGGATCTCTACAGCCTTCTCATTAATGGCTCGAGTACTGTTCTTGTTGTACAAGACCAACTCTTCTTCCTTGGCCGTTTCCAATCCCACTATTACCGCCCGCAGGCCTAAGGAAGCAAATCTTTTTATTGTATCTTCATTCCGGGCAATAAAGTCAGCCCGGCCATAAACAAGAAATCTCTTCTTTATCCTTTCTTGCTCTAATAAATCACAAAATCCTTCCACCCGTTTTTTGGAAAAAAGAAAATTATCATCAACAATATAGATCTCCGGTTCTACAATCCCCTTGATTTCTTCTATCACATCATCAATTACCCGCTCATAATACTTATCGCCGGTGACTTGACGGCAAAAACAAAAACTGCAGGTATAAGGACAGCCATAAGAGGTTTTAATAATAGCGCAGGGATTATGAAAAACATAATAATACTTGGACCGGTAATCTTTAGTAATTTCCCGGTCAGGATAAACATCCGGAATGCACTCGGTTTTTTCACCCAGAAAGAGGGTATTATCTAATGCATTGTATTGCCCTTTTTCAATATCATCCGCCAGACGGCTAAAAACCCGAAGACTATTTCCGGTTACAACAAAATCAATGTGTTTATCATAAAAATCCCCGGGAACAACCTCGGCATGCACACCACCTACAACAACTTTAATTTGAGGATTGATTTTTTTGATAACTTTGGCATACTCCTTAACAATATTTACATGGGAAATATAGCCCGTTAAAGCAACTATTTCGGGCTTAAAATCCTCGACAAAAAAGGCTAAAGGCTTTTTCTCCAAAATCATGTCCACCAGTCGAACCTCATGCCGGTCTTTAACTTTCGCTGCCAAATATTCCAGTTCCAAAGGCTCACAAATCATAATACTCTGTAAACCGATGGTATCCTTATGGGGTCTGGGTCTTACTAATAAAATTCGCATGTTTAATCTCCATTTTGTAAGATACTAAGAATTATACTGGGCATGAAAAACTTTGTTTTTAACGGTTTTTGTTCTTTTAAAAACAGCCCTGCCTTCTGGGCCAGTTTCCCCAATTGAGCATTGGATGGATAGCTGGCTTTCCCGGTAGTCACTTTGACACCTTTCATAATTAATTTGTCGTAAAAATTATTTTCCGCGGCCTGAATTAATAAAATAACTCCTCCCGGCTTAAGGACCCGTTTAAACTCTCGCAAAGCTTTTATTTGGTCGGAATAATAGGGAAAAGAATGACAGCAGGTGAGGATATCAAACTGGCTACCCCTAAAAGGCAAGTCTAAAGCATCGCCTGCCAGCAAGTTTACATTGTTTAGTTTTTCTGCTGCTATTGCCAGCATTTTTTCTGATTTATCCATCCCGGTTAAAGTTAGCCTTGAAATACCGATCCTTCTTTGGATATCCTCTAAAAGCTGACCGGTGCCGCAACCCACATCCAATAAAGAAAGCTCTCCCCGCAAATCATCCTCTAAAATTGACTTTAATTCTGCTATTACCAAATCCCGGGTGGGCTTTAAGGAGTACTTTTGAACCCAAAGCCGGTCGTAACGCCCAGCCCAAAAATCCCAGATGTTTTTGTTCATTATTCCATGACCCCCCGATAAGTAGCCGGTCAATTAAGTGCGTAAGTGTGTGAGTGTGACTAAATTAATTGAGAATTGAGAGTGGAGAATGGAGAGTTAGAACACAAATATATTACTGAATGAAACTTAACGGAGAATCGGCTAAATATACTTAGCGAAGCTGAGTTTACAAAAACGGATGAGCAAAAGGAGGTTTGCGAAAGCGTGAGTTTAGTCAGGGATGACTAATCGAACGCGGTCCGGTTTTGTACGAAGCAAGCTTAGTATATTCCGATTCGGAGTTCCGTGTAATGAAGTAATATATTTCATTAATGTAAGCCATAAGTTGATAGCTAATATGCAGTTATATATTGGGATGGTTCCGATGCATGTAAAATTACGCGATGCATCTGCACCTAGGTTAAACTTTAAGGATGCATCAATATAAATTGCCATGGATCGTATGCATCATGGCATTCTGCTTGAAAGCAGATGCATCCCCAAGGGCTTACTTCCATCGGATGCATCAATAATACTTTCGATGTCACAATGTCACGGCGACACGATGTCATAATTATTTCAGTTTCACTGTCTCAACAAGCAAATTAAACAGCGACTTCATTATCGGTTTTATATTAAGTCTTAATCGCCTAAGGTCAGTATAAGCCATAAAGTACAATTTATAAAATTCAAAATAATACCGGCAAATACCCATTTTGGCAGGTTTGATATTTAAATGCAAAAAATCGTTATTTTCATACTTATCTTCCGGAACAATTAACTTCTCCCGATAATTTTCGTAACCCGGGACTCCTTTCAAGGGAGTAAAAATGGAAAACATACATAAATCTAATTCCATCTTTTTCACTGCAGCCCTTAGCCTTTTAAAATCATCAAGGTCAAAATCCTCATTGACGATAAACAGCCCGCAACTTTTTATATCGTTTTCTTTAAGACATTCAACAGCCCGGAAGTTTACCTCGGAGGATGTCTTTTTATGGTAATAATTTAAGGTTTCATCATCAACCGCTTCTAAACCCACGATAATTTCCGATACTCCGGCGGCTCGCAGCTGAGCTAAAATATCTCTGTTGGCACAAATCAGATCAGCCCTGCCGTAAATACTGAAATCCTTTTTAATCTTTTTTTCCGTTATAAGGCGGCAAAAATTCAATAACCTGCTTCTGTCAACCAAAAAGTCATCATCAATGATAAAAATTTTCTCCTGCTCCATTTCCTCTATTTCTTCCACTACTTTATTAATATCCCTGGCCTCATGTTTGCCACCGTTTAAGCAGCCGCAGTAACAAAAATTACAGTTATAGGGGCAACCCCAGGCGGTTTTCACCAGAGCGCATTCTTCTTTCCCAAAATAGCGAAATTGTTCTTTATACTTTTGTAAATGAGTACGGTCAGGAAAAGGCAAAGCATTAACATCTAACTCCTGGCCCCCATTTTTTACCCACCGTCCCTTTTCTTTAAAGCATATATTCTTTACCTCATGCCAATTAGCTGCAGTATCCACGTTAAGCAAAACATCTCGAAAAGCATGCAAGGGATTGGAATGTACTATTATATCAATATTAGGGTCATAAAAATCCTGCCAGTTAAGTTCGGCATGGATACCGCCCACTACAACTTTGATTTCGGGGTCAAAGGCTTTGACCGTTTCCGCATATTCCTTGATTAAGTTAACATGAATGGAATAGCCGGTAATAGCCACCACATGAGGCCGATAACTTTTAACAAGCCTAGGAAAAGCCTGTTTTTCCACCATACCGTCATAGATTTTATACTGAAACCCCAGCTCATTGACTATTGCCGCCAGGTATTCCAATTCCAAGGGTTCAAAGCGCACAGTCTTTAACCGGGCAAAGAGGTTCCGTGGTTTGGGTCGGACTAATAAAACTCTCATTTTTCTCTCCCATCTTTAAAAACATGAAAGTTATACCTGGGCACCTTATAACTGAATAAATCAAGATGTTTATTGGCAAACTTATCCAAGATATCCCAGGAATGACTGAGATGCATTCCTTTTCTCAGAAGTTTGCTCCCCAGTTTTAATTTGGTTTCTTCCGCCGTTTGGCCTAAGTCAATGATTTTATACCCCTTTTGGATAGCAAAGGCCACTATCCCCAACAATATATTAAAATAGATATCAAAAGTTCTATTTAATTTATGGTCAAAACCTATAAAAAGAAAGATCAATTCCGGTCCGTTATGGACCAGTTGCACAAAACCCAACAACTGCCCCTTAAACTTGGCTTTCAGCAATACGGAAGGCAAAGGCAGGTCTTTAAAAAATTCCAAATTAAGTTTTTCCAGCTTTGCTTCCGACCGGTTAAAAACTTCTTCATAAAGCCGGTAACATTTAAGATCAAACTCTTGAGAGGCAACTAACTCCACTTCTACCTGCTGCCATTTTTGGCGGGCTTTTTTTATTCTGTAGCGATATGGGCTCCGCAAGGACTCTAAATATTGCTTCCAGCTAGTCCAGTTAATCTCCATCAGACATGCAGGCAAGGTTTCCCCCCTGTTAGCCGGAAGGTCTATCATGCTGTTTAATATTAGTCTTGCTCCTTCTTTTCTCCAAAAGTGGTCCAGCAATGGTTTTTCAAAGCCCCGCCGGACACTGAAACCCTGTTTGGAAACGGAGCAGGGTATACCCATAATCCTGACCGGCATTTTCCAGGTAAAAACACTAAAGGTAAAGATATTTAGTCTTAACCGGTAGTCAACATAGATGGCCTGGGGTATTCCGCCTTGGACCAGCAAATTATAGGTTTGGCCGCAAGGATTTACCTTCTCTAAATGTTTCAGAAAACATTTTTTTAAAAAAATATTCTCCCCCGCCAGGTCATCCCATTGGTCCGGAATATTCTCAACGGAAACAAATGTAAACCACTTCATAATACTACCTCAAAGGCTTTATACTTTTTATATTCTTTACAACCATAATCCAGCCAGCGAATTCCCAAATTCCGGGATTTAAAGTTGTTTTCTTCAATCCATCCCGCTTCACAGATTTTATATTTATCTTTAACCACACTATACAATAATTCAAATAAACCCAACACCGCGCCGGTTCCCTGGTATTTTTCGATAATGGCAATTTCAGCTATTTTAAATTTTTTTATTTTACCCCAGCCTAATTTATATTTTAGTAAGGCTTTAAGACCCAAGCCGGTTCCCGGTGCCAACAACTGATTAAAATCAGGATACCAGAGCATCATCCCGATAGGTTCCCCGGCTTTTTCGGCAAATAGCAAGTTCTCCCCTTTGAGAAACCAGCGAAAAGGATAAAACAATTCTTTATCTTCCTGAACGGTCCGATCGGTCCACCAAAGGTGTTGGGAAAAACATAAATTATTTAACCGGGTATAAATCTCTATTTCCCGCTCCAAGTTGGAAAAGTCGGCGAACCTAAAAGTAAAACCCTGTTTCTTGATCCTCTCCAGAATAGCCCTTTCCTTTTGCATGTTGAAGCAACTAATGTCTACTAAAAAGGAAGTGAAATTATATTCTTTGCACCCGGGAAAAAAATTAAGATAATACCCGGGATTATATGAAAAACCAAAGGAAGGGGTCGTTTGGAAATGAGAGGCCAAAAACCCTACTCCATAATTCAAGTGACCATTCAACCCGAAAACTATCCTTTTAAGTCCTTTTTGATGGGCAATCTTTTTAGCCTCTTTTATAATTAAATCTACAGCGGCCTGGGCACCGGCTTTTGCCTCAAAAAAACTAACCATCAGCATGTCTTTTTGGTGGTAATCAATAATAAAAGCGGCCCTGGCTAAGACTTCCTTTTCTTCTTCTACCCAAAAGGGATAAATTTCGGCATGTTCTAAAAAGGCAGTGGCCCCCGTTAAAAAAACCCGTTCAATGGCTGACATGGAATCTCGATAATAGGGGTCATTACAGTAAACGGTTTTAGAAAAATTTATAAACTTTTTAATATCCTTTTTGGAGAAAACATATTTTAACTCCATAATTCCCAACTTCCTTTGAATATCAATTTTAGCGCTAAATAAATAGGACGGTAATTACCATACAAATTTGAAAAGTAATTTACCGTCCTAATTGCTTAACTACATTATACTATATTTTCATAACATTTCAGTTCGGAAATATAATCCTCTATGATTCTTTAGTCAAACTCTAAACATCGTCCCTCATTACCGCCCCTGTGCTGGCCGAGGTCACCAGGGCCGCATATCTCCTGAGATATGAATTGGGCATGGCTTTAATGGGCGGTCTTACCCATTTGGTTTTTCTTTGGGCCAGTTCCTCGTCGGAAAGTTTAACGTTTAACAACCGCTTATGGATATCCAATTGGATAATGTCCCCTTCTTCCAAGAGGGCAATAGGTCCGCCTTCCGCCGCTTCAGGAGAAATGTGGCCTACGGAGCAACCATTGGAGCCTCCGGAAAAACGTCCGTCGGTAATTAAAGCGCAATGGGCGCTCAAACCCATACCGGTAATAGCTGCGGTGGGACTTAACATTTCCCGCATCCCGGGTCCTCCTTTGGGACCTTCATAGCGTACCACCACTACATCACCTTTCTTTATTTTTCCGCCCATGATAGCTTCAAAAGCTTCTTCTTCGGAATTAAAGACCCTGGCCGGACCCTCATGAACAAACATCTCCTGGGCTACAGCCCCCTGCTTGATAACCGCACCGTCCGGGGCCAGATTTCCCCTGAGAACTACAATTCCGCCCGTTTTTGAATAAGCATTGGCAATGGGCCGGATTATTTCCTCATTAGCTATCTGAGCCTGTTGGGCAATTTCCGCTATTGTTTGTCCATTGACATTGCGGGCAGTACCGTCAATTAACCCCGCTTCATAAAGCCGTTTTAATATGCCCGGGATACCCCCTGCTGCGTGGAGGTCTCCTATGCGGTTTTCACTGGCCGGACTTAATTTAGCCAGTTGAGGGGTAACAGAGCTAATCCTGTCAAACTCCTCCAGGTCTAGCTTTACCTGGGCTTGATTGGCTATTGCCATTAAGTGTAGAACGGTGTTGGTTGAGCCACCAATGGCCATATCAATGGCAATGGCATTTCTGAAAGCACTCAGGGTCATAATGTCCCGGGGCTTAATATCTTTTTTCAATAGCTCCATAATAGTCATACCGGCTTTTTTAGCCAAAGCCCTTCTGGCGCCATAAGGAGCCGGTATCGTGCCGTTACCGGGCAAAGCCAGGCCCAACACTTCAGCCAAACAATTCATGGTATTGGCGGTATACATACCGGCACAACTGCCACAGGTGGGACAGGAAGATAAAGTCATTTCCTCCAAAGTTTCCTCGCTGATTTTACCGGCGGCACAGGCCCCGACGGCTTCAAAAGCACCCTTAATTAAATCGGTGTCTTGACCCCGGAACCGACCGGCCAGCATGGGTCCCCCGCTGACATAAACGGCAGGAACGTTCAAGCGGGCTGCCGCCATCAACATCCCCGGTACGATTTTGTCACAGTTGCCGATGAGCACCATACCGTCAAATTTATGGCCCATCATCATGGCTTCAATAGAATCTGCAATTAATTCCCGGCTGGCTAGAGGATATTTCATTCCCGAATGGTTCATGGCAATCCCATCGCAGATTCCTATAGCCGGAAATTCGATAGGAGTTCCTCCGGCAGAGGCAATACCCAGCTTCACCGCTTGAGCTATTTCATTAAGATGAAAATGGCCTGGAATAACTTCATTGTGGGCATTTACTACTGCCACTAAAGGCTTTTTAAGATCCTCCGGCAAATAACCCATGGCATAAAATAATGACCTATGGGGTGCCCTGGCAACTCCTTTTGTAACCTCGTGACTTCTCATCGACCTTTCCTCCTTTGATTTCTACATGGCTGGGAATATACAAACCTGCCCGGTGAGGTTAATTGAAAATAATTTGGGGCTGAAAAGCCCGCTAAAACCCTTACTATTATACAATAATAGAATAATACATTTTCTATACTATAACATATAATTTCCTTTATATGTAGTAGTAAATTAACAAATTTTTTCCCAATAAGAGAAAAGACAATAAGCAAGCTATGTAAATAAGTAAATAAAAAGCAGCGGAGAACTAACCCTCCGCTCAGCTTGTTGACAAACCATATTTATTATCTACGAAAAGCCAGCTCAAACAATTATAAGGAAAGAACTCGGTGGCATCGGGAATTATCAAAACTCCCCGGCACTTAATTGATAATTTAGTTACGTTTCTTAATTATTCTTTTATTTTTATTCATTATTTTTTAAAAGATACAAAATTGATAGTTTCAATTAAGT
>JAAXZE010000105.1 GCA_012720075.1 Clostridia bacterium | reverse complement strand
TTCATTAAGTTTAATAGCCCGGTAAGGACAAAGCCCTATACAAACCCGACATCCGGCACATTGTTCACTGTAAACCTTGACTGAAATGGGAGATATTTTAACCTTGCCGGTAGCAATGATGGCCAGAGCTTGAGAAGCCGCCGCCGACCCTTGAGCAACGGAATCGGGAATATCCTTGGGCGACTGACAGCAGCCGGCCAGATATATGCCGTCGGTTGTTGTAGTAACAGGGTCCAGCTTGATATGGGATTCCAGGAAAAAGCCGTCGCCACTTCTGGAAATCCCTAAGATTTGAGCTACTTTTTCCGCATCGGGCCTTGGCTCCAGAGCCGTATTAAGAATCACCATATCCACAGGGATTTCTCGGTATTCACCTAATAAGGTATCTTCGGCTTTAACAACTAATCGGCCGTCTTTTTGAGCAACTTCAGCCCCTTTGCCCCTTATAAAATGAACGCCTTCTTCTTGAACACGGTTATAAAATTCTTCATAACCTTTGCCAAAGGTCCGCATATCGATATAGAATTCATAAACTTCCGCATCAGGAATATGGTCTTTAACCATGTGGGCAAATTTAACCGAACTCATGCAACAAACTCGGGAACAGTATTTATTGTAGTTGACATCACGACTGCCCACGCAATGAATAATAGCCACGCTTTTGGGTTCGGTACCGTCGGCCAGCCGGATATGACCGGAAGTTGGCCCGGAAGCATTGGTCATCCGCTCAAACTGTAATCCGTTTATAACATTGGGATATTTTCCGAAACCGTACTGAGGCGCCCTTGTGGCGTCAAATAAACTAAAGCCGGTAGCCAAAATTATTGAACCAACCCGGAATTCATGAATTGTTTCCTGCTGGTTAAAGTTAATGGCTTTTCTCCCACAGGCCTTAACACAGGCCAAAGTGCATTTTTTGCGGGTTAATAACAGACAATTCTGGTCGTCTATTACTGCTTTTAAGGGTACTGCCTGAGGAAAAGGAATATAGGCCGCTCCCCGTTTGCTTAACCCTTCGTCAAACTCATGAGGTATGCGGTTTTTCATAATGCAGGCATTGGCGCAGTCACCGCAGCCGGGGCATTTTTCGTGGTTAATATACCTTGGTTTTTCCCGAACGGTAACGGTAAAATTGCCAACATATCCGTCCACTTTAATTACTTCCGAACTGGTATATAATTCAATGTTGGGGTTTTGACCAACGTCAACCATTTTAGGTGTTAAAATACAAGCTGCACAGTCTAAAGTAGGGAAAGTCTTGTCAAATTTGGCCATATTGCCGCCTATGTATTGTTTCTGTTCAATTAAGTAAACCTTATGGCCGGCCTCGGCAACTTGCAGGGCAGCCTGAATTCCGGCGATTCCTGCACCAATAACTAACGTGGCACTGGTAACGGGAACCTCCTTTTCTTCAATTGGCTCATGTTTTTTAACCCTTTTTACCGCCCCTTTAGCCAAAGCAATGGCTTTTTTGGTAGCTTCTTCTTTATCTTTGGTAACCCAAGATACATGTTCCCTGATATTGGCCATTTCCAATAAATATCCGTTAAGACCGGCACTTTCTAAAGCTTTACGGAAGGTAGGCTCATGCATCCGGGGTGAACAGGCGGCAACAACAACCCTATCCAAACCTTTTTCCTTTATGTCGTTTTTAATCATTTCCTGCCCCGGGTCTGAGCACATATACTTATAATCTTTAGCAACAACAACGTCGTCTAGTTTGCCGATTTCCTCGGCAACTTTGGCACAATTAACGACACCGTTAATGTTAGAGCCACAGTGACAAACATAAACTCCAACCTTTTGTCCGCTCATTGTAACACGCCCCTCTTAACCGATTTTTTCCAAAACTTTGGCTGGGGACACTATTCCCCGCTTTAAGCCAAGTTGGTTTTTATTTAAACCAAAGGCAAGGCCCATCAACTGAGTAAAATAGGTTACCGGTATCTGCCCATCCCTGTTAAATCTACTGTTAATCTGATTTTGAAAGGCATCCAAGTTAAGCTGACACATGGGGCAAGTCACCACTATCGTTTCCGCACCCACCTTTTTAGCCTCTTCTAAAATCTCATCGGCCATCTTTAAGGCTAGTTCAGGCTGGGTAGTCATTAAACTGGACCCACAACAGTGACTTTTTTTGCTGAAAGGCAAAACTACGGCTCCCAAAGTTTCCATTAATCGATCCAAGGCTTGAGGATCCTCCGGATCATCAAAACCCAAGGGTCTTACCAGCTGACAACCTGAATAACAAACCACCTTTAAATCCTTCAGAGGTTTTGTTACCAATTCTTTAACCTTGGACAATCCTACATCATCAACAATTACCTCTAGTAAATGACGAACTTTGGGCATCCCTACTAAACGGAGCCCTACTTGACCGAATATCTGGGTAATTTTCTCCCGTACTTCCCGGTAATGGGCCATATTGTACTGCACTTTTTTTAGGTTCATATAACAGGCATTACAAGGTATTACCAAATCACCCTTATTCTCTGCGGCAAGAGCCAGGTTCCGAGCAGGTAAGATTTGGGCCTGCCATTGATTGACGGAAGGAATAACAGTAGCTCCACAGCAATTCCAATCCGGTACTTCTTTTAACTCTAAAGCCAATTTCTCCATAATGCCTTTAACCGATTCGTCATAATCACGGGCGGATGCATGCAAGGAGCAACCAGGGTAATACTGATACACCATTATTCACCACCCCTCTCTTGAGATATTCTTAAAATCTCCTGCAGCTGTCTTTTGTTCTTGATACCGGGTGGAACTATGGCAGTTCTCCCTTTAAGGAACATTTTCATTCCTAAAGGCGCAAATTCCAGTAATTTGTAAGGATTGGTTTTAAGACTGTACCGCAAAATCAATTCAGCTTCATTCATTCTTCCCCTTGATTGGATTAAATCCTGGAAAGAGCTGTAAAAACCGAAAATATTATGGTCTTCCTCTTTCCTTTGCTCCTTCCAAGCTAAATTTTTCAAGATATACATAATATCGGTAAACTTAATGCCCCGCGGACAGCGGGCAGTGCAGGTATAACATGATGCGCATTTCCAGATGTCAAGGCTTTTCAATACAGTATCCCTTTGATTAGCGCGGATTAGTGAGATGAGCCTGCGGGGAGTATATTTCATGGCATGGCTGGCAGGACAAGAACCGGTACAAGTTCCACATTGCATACAGGCGGTTATTTTTTCTCCACCGGGATAACTCATGATTTCACTGGTAAAATCCGTAAACATGTATCCGCCCCCTTTTTTATTGTTTTCATTTTTATATATTATTCTGAAAATTCACCCTCTTAAAATTATGATAACAAATATTAATTTGGATGCATAATAAATAGTTTTTATATTATTCTAAATTTTCTACATATAACACCTATACATATTTTCTATATATAACACTTATACATATGTTTCATAAATTAAGATTTGAATTTATATGCCTCTCCATCATGCGGACAGACTCATACAAACAATTTTTTACTAATCTCGCCCAAGCTTTGTTTCTGATAATTGTTAGAGTTTTGCCTTAGAATGGCCAATAAAAAAAGCCTGTTAAAGGCTCACAACACAGGAAATTGTTTTATTATTCAATAATCTTTAAAATCTCAGTCAATGGTTTACGAGAAGGCGCTTTAGGGATAGAAGCCGGCTTTCCTATAGGGATTAAAGCCTTTAACTGCCAAGGCTCTTCAACTTCTAAAATTTTTTCTATTTCCGGGGCGGCAATGATTGGTGCGCACATCCAACAGGTCCCGTAACCCTTGGCATGGGCGGCCAATAAAATGTTCTGGATAACGGCACCTATACTTTGTATTCCGGCATTGCCTCGCAAACGTTGAAGCCTTTCTTCCGAGTAACCCGCTGCCCGCAAAACCTCTTCCGCTTTATTTTTATACGGTTCCATAAAAACAGCTATAGTAGCCGGGGCCTTATTGAAAAAAGTGGAATAAGCTTTCATTCTTACCAATTCACTGTACCCTGTTTCTTCCGCCAATCGGTCAATCTTATCGGCAACCAACCGGGACATTTGATCTAAAATATTTTTATTCTTTACAATAATAAACTTCCACATCTGTTGATTGGCGCCGCTGGGAGCCCAACTGGCAATCCTAATAATTTCTTCTAAATCTTCATTGGGAACTTCTTTGTCTAAAAACTGTCTGATGCTTCTTCTCTCCATTATCCCCTGTATTAAATCCATTATCGTCCTACCTCCTTCTCATTGGGAACCCAATGGTCTATTCAAGCCGGCTTTTCTTTTTCCATCATCTTACTAATGAAAAACCCTATAGATATGATATAATTACTTTTGCCTCACTACTGAGGCTAAAACCTGCCGTATTTAGTTTAACCTGACAGTTTTTAACCAACACTATCTATAAGGGAGCTCGGGTCTTAAAAGCTATGTTAGGCCAAAGTTTTTTTGGAAAACAGAACTTTTAAGCAGAACACCCACCTGCTGAGGCAGGTTAAAAACAGGAGGTTGACTTATACAGCGGGGAAAACAGTATTCTGTTGTCAGTGGTCAGAGGTCAGAAAAAAGTCCAATCTAAAATTTGATTTCCAACTACCGATATCGGAATTCCTGCGGGTTCACAGTAGACCGATAATGTGCCTCATTATCGGTGCACGGTGCAACTCCTGCGACCCGCTCCATACATAAAACGGCCTTAAGGCCTTTTTTTATTGCCCTTTTCATCTGTTTTTCAGCAACTCGGCTTCCACATTATTCAAGTGAACAAGCATTTTTTCTTTTACTAAATCAACACTTCTTGATTTCAAAGCTTCAACAATTTCCTTATGTTCATTAAGGGATTTTAAGGGTCTGTCGGGAATACTTAAAGTCTGGCATCGGACATCATTTAATAAATCCAGTAAATCATGCATAACACGGACTATTACCTTATTACCGGTAGCTTCAGCCAGTTTGGTATGAAATTCACTGTCCTGTCTGGCCAAAATAACCAAATCATCTTTTGTGTCATTCAGAGAATTTAAGGTTTGCTCTACAATTTCCGAAAGATTGTCAATTACAGAATTTTCAGCCCTTTGACAGGCCCAAACGGCATTCTGGGTTTCCAATAATTTTCTTAGCTCAAATAAATCCCGTACTGTATCATCATCTATATTAACTTTGCCCGCAAATTTTATTAAAACATTGAAAGGAGAACCTTTTTCACTGATAAATACGCCCTGACCATGCTTAATATTAACCATTCCCGCAGCTGCCAGCATTTTTAAAGCCTCTCGCAAAGAAGTCCTGCTGACCCCCATCATTTCGGCCAAACTTCTCTCGGAAGGAAGTTTATCCCCTGGTTTTAAATCGCCATGCATAATTGCCGCCGTTAGTTGCTTCAAAACCTGCTCGTAAACACTTGTCGGGTCTCTTTTAATTGGTCCAAACAATTCATCTCCTCCTTAAGCTCATCGTAAATCAAATTTATTTTTCTACATTCCGCTGAATAGTTCCTGCCTGGTAAGACCACTTCCTCAAAAATATTATTAGTTATTTTTCCTTTTTTAATTAAAGCACTCTACCTTTTTCAAACATACCATAGAGTAGGAGTCCTGGTAAGGAGGGTATCAAAATAAATGGACCAAACTATTTATAGGGATTATGTAAAGGACGCCTCTATTGTTATTAAACAATATCCAATTAGCCTTTTATTAATTAAAAAATATCAATACCGGACTGATAAAGCCGTCTGGTTTATAAAAAGTAGTAATAAGAATTATTGTTTGAAAAGATACCGGCTAAATAAAGAACAATGGCAAATCATGATTTCCGCCTATAATTATTTAAGCCGAGAAGTTAATAATGTTGCACCACTGATCGAGACAATTAACAATGAACTGTGGATTACATATAATGACTCATATTATATACTGACAAATTGGGTAAAAGGAAGAAACCCCGATTATAACAATATAGAAGATCTAATAAAGCTGACCAAAGGTATAGCCCAGTTACACCAAGCCGCCAAAAACTTTGAGGTGCCCAATATTCCTGAAATAAACAAACATTTAGGCAACTGGCCCCTTATATCCCGCCGTAAACAAGGATTATTACTGGAATATAAATATGAAGCCGAGGCCGATATCAATGATATAATAAATAAATATTATCTTAAACATTATCAAATATTTTTTGAACTTTATGAAGAGGTAGTGGAAGTTTTTGAAAGCAAGCTATATAAAGATTGGGTAAATAAAATTAAAAAAACGCCCTGCCTTTGTGTAAATGGTTTTTCACCCGGCAATTTTACCTTGGGAGAAAAAAATACTTTTTGGCTGTTACACCTTGACAATATTTTTTTAGACTTGCCGGCCAGGGACCTAAGAAAACTGATTTTTAAAACCATGTACTTAAAAAAGACCTGGTGCAAAGAAACTTTCTCTACTATTATGAAAAACTACCTGGGAGTATTCCCCTTGTCAAAAGATGAATTAAAGGTTCTTCTGGCCGAATTAAAAGCTCCCCATCTGTTCTTTAATGTGACTACCAACTATTATTTCAAACAAAAACCCCATTGGACCAAAGAACAATTTAAAAAAATATTAGTAGAGGCAATTAAATTTGAGCAAAATAAACTGGAAATGCTGATTCACTTTTGGCAACTAATTTAACATCGGCTTTGCCGAAAACCTACAGCAGCTACAGTTCTACAGTGCTACAGAAAAAACGATATAAATTTTAAGCTAACGATAAATCATTAAAGTAATTAACCAATTTTAAAACGGGCGTTTTAAATCGCCCGTTTTTTAATAAAAATCCAACTTCTGATTTCTAACCTCTAACCTCAAATTAGCTTCCCGCAGGACATTGTTGTTGATAAATTTGCCGTACCATTTCCAACATTTCTCGAACCATATTCTGTACTTCTACCGGTGGATATCCCATTCCCGGACAGGGCATCGGAGGCATTGGTGTTGGTCCGGGGCATGGGAAGAACGGCTGCTGCATCCCCATGCCTAATCCCGGAAAGAAAGGTTCCATTCCAAAATAAGGACTTTGCATTTCAGGGCCATAAAGCGGCATCGGGTATTGTGGACAAGATCTATACATTTGTTTCCCCCCTTATTTCTACCTGATACAGATATTTAACCATTAATCATCTATTTCCTGTTCATAAATGCACTTAATCATTTCGTACATCTCAGCCAGTATCATATACATTTCTTCAAAAGTCATAGGTTGGGCCGGCGGTACCGGTGTAGGGACCGGAGTCGGCATCGGTTGTGGCGGCGGAAACCAGGTTTGACCGGGTATTGGTTGAAATCCAGGTTGCGCAAACTGTCTGTACATATTCCAATTTCCCTCCTTTGGTTAATCTACTAACATCATATGCAGCAAGAACTAAATGGTTTGTAGTTTTTATACCTGATATAAGTTTATATTTTTTAGTCCACTTAAATTAACCCGCCGAAAAAAGAAAAAGATTTTCCCGTCTGCACACCCTTCTTTACAACTTCATAGGATATTAATGAGATAAAAGGATATAAGTCCTTAATAAAAACATCAAAGGAGGATAAAATATATGAGCGATAAAAAAAGACAGGAGCAACCGATTTTTCCAGGCCCATGTCCCATTGACCCCGAATTAGGCATACCAATTTGCCCACCACCAACAGAAATTGACATTATTAAAGTAAAGAAAATTTTTAACGAGTGCATGCACACCCAAGTTGAAGAAATTAACGTTCCCGGCTTTAACCCCAATAATTCAACGGGAGCAACTGAGGCTGTGTGCGTATCTGTCCAAACCAGAAACGAAAGCTGCATGAGAGTCAGCGGCGATATCGTTCGGGTAAGCTTTGAAGTACAAGTTACTACCAGAATTGATACCGGTGAACAAAGAAGCTCCGAATTTATTCCTATTACTAAGACCCTGAGGGTTGACAGAGCCGGAGAACAAGGCATGAACTTACAATGCCATGTATTCCCCACCTGCTTATTCTGCTTTATCTCCGAAAGGGCTCAAAACGGCGGAGTTCTTGCCGTAACCTGCTGCGTAGGTATCATGGTATTAATCAAAGTGGAAGCCGAAGTGCAATTATTAGTTCCGACTTACGGCTATCCCGCTCCTCCGCCGGAATGCGGTGAATTCTTAGGTGAATGCCCAACCGACTTTATACCCGAATGGCCGCCCTATCCTGAACAAAGACCCTTCGGCGGTGCAGGTACTTCCGGTTGTAAAGGATGCAAATAAATAAGCAAAAAAGTCCCGGGGTTTTTTTCCGGGACTTTTTTATTCCTTTGACAACCATAGATAAAGCTGGAGTATTATTAATTATTTTTTATAATCTCATTTTCTTTTATTTATCTTGCTACAAATATTTCGGTAACGTACATAGTAGAACCTTTGTATTGAATACCTATTCCTACATGGGTGTAGCCGCTGTTTAAAATGGCTGCCCGATGCACACTACTATTCATAAAACCATTATGGACAGCTGTTACACTACTGGTTTTGCCCAGGTTTTCTCCGGCATACTTAAAGCTTACTCCACCTTTTTTGAGCATATCCGATACTTTTCCATAGGTCGGGGATTGGTGGGCAAAATAATTATTGGTAATCATATCATTGGTCTTGATTCTAGCCCACTTGGTAAGTTCTGCGTCAAAAATCAAAGGTTTTAATCCCCGGGAGACCCGTTCCTTATTAATTAACTCAGCCAATTGTTTTTCTTGGGCACTCATTCCTGCATCACCTTGATCCGGCTGGGGTGTCGGGTTGGGGG
>JAAXZE010000104.1 GCA_012720075.1 Clostridia bacterium | reverse complement strand
TAGTTTCTTGAGCCTCTTTAATTACTTGTTCTATAAATTCTACACTGTATTGTTTTTTAGCCATTTTATTACCCCCTATTTCTATTATTTATGCTAACATATTCGCATTTTTTCTCCAAACCTATTAGGGGGCTAAATAGCCTTCACCCTTAGCCGCTCCTGTTCATAGATGTTTTATTAATTAATGAACAAAAGCCTACAACTGTTCATTAATATTTAAATTATTATCCTCGATAATGTGCCAATAGTTTTTCTATTTAATCAACTTTAATATCGTTTTGAATTCAGGAGTACCTGATACTTTCAATAAATCAAAAACTACCGTTTCAGTATTGGTTATCGTAGCTCCAAGTGATTTCATTAAATCTAATCCATTTAAGTAATTAGCCTTTGTTCTTGAAGCTACACCGTCTTTAACCAAAAAAACCTGATATCCATCATTAATTAAATCTCTGACAGTTTGAAACACACATACATGGGTTTCCATACCAGTAACCAATATCTTTTTCTTTCCAAGTAATTTAAGAGTTTCTTTTACTTCGTTTGTGTAAGCTGTAAAACTATTTTTAGCATAAACATTCTCTTCAACAATTAAATCTAGTAGCTCTGATACAGTTCGACCTAGCCCCCTTGGATATTGCTCAGTAGCAATAACAGGGAAACTCATTTCTTTTGCTGCATTAAGTAAAATTTTATTATTATTTATAACTTGGTCTTTATACTTCATTACTGGCACTAATCGTTCCTGGATATCAATTCCAAATAATACTGTATCTTCTCTATTTAAAGTATATTTATCCATGTTCGCCTCCTAATGATTAAACCTTACTTAGTTTTTCTATAATAATTAAAACACATATAATGCTTCCCTTTATTTGATATCCTTTACTTGATCAATATGAAGTAGTTCCCTCTTTTTATTATTCAAAAAGTGTTATTTGTTCATTTTTGGGGCTAATCAAATCATTAGAATTATTATTAGTATTATTTACCTTGGTTGTAACCCGGTAATAATCCAAATCATTATTAGACCGACTGTCCAATATATGAAAAAGTTGCTTTTTCTCTTTTAATTTAGGATCTATCCAATCCATCTCTATATTAGCGTCCAGAATAATTGGCATTCTGTTATGAATATCAGCAATATCTCCAACTGCATCTGTAGTAATAATTGAGCAGGAATTAACTATTTCATTAGCATTTTGCCAGACTGCTCGAATGCCGGCAAAAGCAAAAAGCTTATGGTTTTCCAAGGTAAAATAGTAGGGTATTTTTTCTTTGCCCCTCTTTAACCATTCATAATAGCCATCTGCAATTATTAAACACCTATTATTATAAAAAGAATCCCTAAAAGAAGGTTTTTCAGCGATTGTCTCGATGCGAGCGTTTATCATTTTATTACCAATCTTTTTGTCTTTTGACCAATAGGGTATTAGCCCCC
Source organism: Clostridia bacterium (assembly GCA_012720075.1). Taxonomy (GTDB): domain Bacteria; phylum Bacillota; class Peptococcia; order Peptococcales; family BICA1-8; genus JAAXZE01. The sequence goes on along the minus strand of JAAXZE010000104.1, from coordinate 11,665 downwards.
ACTGATGGTAATCAAAAATCAACCGGTCCTCAAGTTGATAAATTACAGCAACTTCTTGTGATGGAGCAATATTATAACTTTCGCTATATATATTCCTCGAAATATCCATGATTTCTCGATTAAACCTTTTTTGATATTCTTCAATAACATCTTTTTTCTTCCTGGTTAATGTAAATCTACCACACACTTTAAACCCCTTCCTTCTCAGTTTTCCTATAGCTATTCTCTTTTATATAAATTTTCACACTGCAACCTCCAAAGGCTTCCAAACTGCAAGAAGGGTATAGGTTATAAAAAACTAATTATGTAACTATACCCAAAATGTGTACTAAAGAAGGAGCAGTTCATACAGCCCCTCTACTTACAAGTAAGAATTATATTTAAGATCATATACTTCAAATTTGTACCAGGTAAATTCCCCATCTTCCAGTATCCAGGATGCCTCCAATTTGCTAGGGACCTTGATACCATTTTGGGTTTTGGCTTCAATTACTTTTGCAACCCACTCTTTGGGTTCCGGGTCAGAAATGTCCTTGAATCTAAATGCAACAAATTTTGTCAATTGCCCTTTTTCATCAAAGTGAAATACGGCCGAACCGGTAGTTTCTCCGTAAGCCATTGTAGCCTTTGCACTGTAATCATTAATAGGCTCCCATTTAATATATGGGCTGAGGGCAGCAGTGGGAAACCAGCATATTTCACCCAAAAAACGCTGCAATGTAGAAATATTTAATTTGGGATCATTTTCTACATTGACAACCGGTATAACGCCGGCAAGTTTTATTTGCATTTTGCCTTGTCCATCCCTGAAAAGATCTCGACCAAGTACCGGTAATCCGGCCATAGATGTTTTAACCCGCCAAATAAAGGAAGGTTTTTCAATGGTGAAATACTGCTCAGCTTCGGCTTTTAGCCACTCTTTTTGGTCAGGCCTTAATTTCATTAAACCTTTTTGTTTTAAATAAACGGTATGAATTTGTTCTTTGCCAATGACTTCTGAATATCTAAGCCATCTTTGTACAGGGGAGGGTAAATCTTGAATCATCTCTTCGGTTATTATTTTTTGTTCTGATTTATTTTCCGCCAGTAATTCTTTTGTTTCAGTATTAATCTGGGCATTAAAATTCCAGAAAGCAAAGCCTGTAATTAACGGAATAAGAATAATTATATTTGCAATGGTACCAAATTTTGCATCCTGCCATTGAGTAAAGATTAAAATCTGGGAGAGAATAACCGCAAGAAAGCCCAGGATCCACCACCAATCCTTCCTTAATAAAAAAACAACGGCTACCCCAATAAAAAGAAAAGTGTTGATGAGCCAGAAAACCCCTGCTGTTTTAGAGATAGGGTGGGTAAGCTGAGTTATTTTTGCCAATTCAAATCCCTTAACAAAGCCTAATAAATGAATAAAATAATATTACGGCATACAATACCTTTAACATTATTCTCCCCCTTTTCATTCTTTAACATTTCTTGCCAGAAGATGTTATTTTTAATTATATTCTTAAATATTACAATTCTCCATAAAAATATGTAGAGTTATTTCTAAAAAGCACCTTTAGTGAAAATAAAAAAGACACCCATAATTTGGTGTCATTGGTAATAAGCAGTCGACTAAACCATAAGCCGGGTTCTGTCGATGGATGATCATCTATCTGGGATATCAGTTGCCTGATACCTCGTGCGACCTACCCGGGGACGGAGCGGGCAACTCCATATGTCCCCCTATTAGGTCTTGCTCCAGGTGGGGTTTACCTAGCTAGCTAGTCGCCTAGCTACTGGTGCGCTCTTACCGCACCGTTGCATCCTTACCTTCTGGAGGTTAGATGTTAGAAGTTAGAAATTAGATTCTTTCCAAGACTGAATCAATTTATTTAGTCTCTTGCCGAGGACAATATAGGAGTTACTCAATTCTCCATATAACTCATCATTAAAATAGCCTAAATCCTTACACATATCAATTAAGACACTAACCTCATTGCAGGAACCCAAAGCATTGGTCAAAAAATGCTTGAACTCTGCAGCGGACTTCTTTTTGCCATATCCTTCCGCAATATTTAAGGGAATGGATATGGCGGCTCTTCTTAATTGACTCCCTATTTCGAATGTCTCAAGCTTAGGCAATTCTAATGAAAGCTTATGAATTTTAAGCGCTAAGTTATAAGACGCTTGATATACCTCCAAGTCTTTATAACTCCTAATCATATCTCTCCTCCAACCTCTAATCTCTAACATCCAACCTCCAGAAGGCGGTTTCTTTCTGTGGCACTTTCCTTGAGGTTGCCCTCACTGGCCGTTAGCCAGCACCCTGCCCTACGGAGCCCGGACTTTCCTCAGACACAGCCTTGCGGCTTATGCCCGCGATCATCTGGTTTACTCAACTGCTTTATTAAATTATCAAAGAAACAGAAAAGCTTTGTTCTTTAGCAGATTATTAGTATAACACCGGTCGGAGGTTTATGCAACCGGAAACTGCCGGACATTAAACCATTGTTAACCAGCCAACCATACTATTACATTATTACAAGGCACCGGGTACAGATTACAGGGCACAAACCCTATTAGTTAGCATCCTGTTTCCGGTTCATCCCAAATAAGTATCCTGCCGCATTGTTCACAGGTATATATATTATTACCTAATTTAATATTTTGCAAGTGCATTATTGGTATTTCCACCCGGCAACCGGAGCACAAACCCTTTTCCGCTCTGGCTATTCCCCTGTTTTTAAACTTTTCTTGTGCCCTTTGATATAAGCTTAATAAATTATCGCTTAACATGCTTACCAGTTCGGCCCGCCTTTTTTCCTCGAAAGTCATTTTTTCGTTCAGTTCTGTTTTATTTTTTTGATAGAGTTTAACATTTTTGATGTATTCCTTTTTTAATTCGTTCAGAAGGCTTGTATGCCGGTTCAATAATTGGACCTTGTCCTCCAATATATCCATATTGGCCAGGGCTTGGTCTTCCAACTGGGATATTCTCTCTTTAATTTCGTCCAGTTTCACCTTCATACTCTCCAGCTCTTTGGGACTGTTGGTACTGCCGTTGTACAACTTTTCTTTCTGGGCCTGTTTTTTTGTTTCCAGGTTAGCCAATTCATCCTCATAAGCCCTGGACTTATTTTCCAGATCGGCCCTTTCTTTTTCCTCTTTTTCGATAATGGCCTCCAGTTCCTTTATCTTATTTTGCTTTTCTTTAAGTAGCATAACCAATTCTTTTTGCTTTATTTCCCTAGTAATCTTCTCCAGACTTTGATCAACCCTTTGCAGTTCCCATAATAACTTTTGTTGCATAATAATAAACCTCCTTTTGGCTGTTAACGTTTTTAACCGGTGACAATTAAATAAAAACAAAAGGATAGGCCACCAAAACAATGTCCTATCCTTTAAAAAACTTTATGGGATTTGTATTTATTTGGGATTCTATGATTTCCACATTCTGACCGTCTAAAGTCCGGCGCAGGAATTGAGCAACTACCGAGACCACCGGATGTTCCGTGGCAAAATGACCGGCGTCGATTAAAGCCAGACCCAGACTTTCAGCGTCCTGGGCTTCATGGTATTTAATATCGCCGGTGATTAGAACCTGGGCGCCTTTATTGAATGCCTTCTTTATTAAACTTGCTCCGCTGCCGCCGCAAAGGGCTATTTTTTCAACAGGAGCATTTAAATCCCCGACATAACGAATGTCTCCGGTATTTAAAACGGCTTTTACCTTTTCTATTAATTGACCTAAGGTCAAAGCCTCTTGAAAACGGCCAATACGGCCTAAACCGGAATAAACCCCTTTGTTGGCCAGGGGATAAATGTCATAAGCCACTTCTTCATAAGGATGGGCTTCAATCATGGCTTTAATAACCTCATCTAACCTTTCCTGAGGCACTATGGTTTCAATCCGGTATTCTTCTACCTTTTCCAGTTGTCCCTTTTCCCCGATAAAAGGATTGGTACCTTCTAAAGGCCGGAAAGTACCGGTACCATAAACCTGGTAGGTGCAATCGGAATAGTTGCCGATATGGCCGGCACCTTTTTGACCCATGGCGGAGCGGACCTGATCTTCATAGCCTTGGGGCACAAAAACCACCACTTTATAGTATTCTTCCTGCCAACCCGGGGAAAGAACCTGAATATTTTTCAACCCTAATTTCTCCGCCAGGATATCATTAACCCCGCCACCGACGGAATCCAGGTTAGTATGGGCACAATAAAGATTAATGCCGGATTCCACCAGTTTTTTAATAAGCTTTCCCTGGGGCCGATCCCATCGGATGGTCTCCAAGGGGTTAAATAACGGCGTATGGTGAACAATGAGCAAGTCGACCTTTTCCCTTATTGCCTCTTCAACTACCGCCAGAGTAACATCAAGACTGACCATTACTTTTTTTACGACTGAATCAGGGTCGCCAATCTGCAGTCCGATTTTGTCCCATTTTTCAGCGTGCTTTGGATGAGCCAAATTTTCCATTATTTTTATCAGATCTCGACATTGAAGCGGCATTTTATCACCTGCCCTATTTTTTCCCACTTTTCCTTAATAGCCAGGGCTTTTTCTTTAGCCCCCTGACCGGTACTTTTTATTAATTCGTCTAAAATCTCTTGATCTCCTGCTTTTTGTCGTTTCAAATAATCAACCAGCAAGGGGTGAAATTTTTCCACCAGTTTGGGACCCAGGAATAAAAAGATGTCATCTTCCAATTCCATTTTCCCCGGTTCTAAAACTATTATCTCATAGAAGCGTCCGTCTTCAAAGACAATTTCCTCATCGATTATTTTCCAATTGTTATGTAAAGCCCAGGACCTTATAAACTCAGCGGCCACATTGGGTTGTAAAATAAGCCTTTGTAACTTATCTACCACTTGAGGGCTCTGGGTCAAAATTTTTTTAATTGTGGCTCCTCCCATGCCGGCTATAACAACGGTCTGAACCTCTCCGGGATTTATAACCGTTAACCCGTCACCCAAACGGACCGAAATCCTATCAGCCAATAATAAGGCCCGGACTTGTTTTTGGGCTATTTCCAGAGGACCGGGGCTTACATCAACGGCAACAGCCGCCGGAACCAGTCTTTCTTGTACAAGGAAACTGGGTAAAAGGGCATGGTCAGTACCTATGTCGGCTACTACCGTTCCCATTGGTACATAATCTGCAATTCTTTTTAGTCTTTTTGATAATTTGACCATTATTGCCACCCCGTAACCTTTTTTCTTTTATTATCTACCAAATTTAGTATTACCGCAACGAACTGAATGATTTCCTCTTTTATGGCTAAAATAATAAAAGCAATAAATTGGTGAACAACCATTTCAGGGAGGTGTTTCTTAATCATGCTATGGAAAAAGAAAAGCCGAATGGACGACTTGGCACCGGTAGGCTGGATGATACTGGGAGCTGTGGGAGCTTTAACCTTAGTTTCTTTAGTTAATCGCGTACCCGAAGAAACAATAGATTACGGGCTAAAGAAAATAACTGATGCTACCAGTAAAGTGCCGGAAAAAATCAAAGAAAACTATGAAAAAATAGTCAGTAATACTTTAATAAATGATGATAATAACATTGATACTGAAGAGGCCCTTGATATACCTAAAATAAAAAAAGTGCAGGGAATTCTAAAATAAACATGGGTTTTGAAACACGGCTTTTACCGATAAAAAATAACCGGATTGCCCGGTTATCTAAGATCACTCATAAGCTTTATTTTCATTAAGGAAATGCCTTGCATTAAATTATCATCGGCTTCCTTGCTTTTTACTTTAAAATATTTATACAAATCGCCTAAAAAATTTTCCAATATTTTGGCAGTCTGTTCCTTGTTCTGCGGAGACCCTTTTCTTATCTCCACCACTTCGTCAATAATTGTTTTAATTTCACCCATTACCTTATTTAACTTGTCTTCTAACAGCTGAATATCAGACACCTTTAATCCTCCCCTTTTAGTAACGGCCTTCGTCCGTTATTACCCAAGAGCAACTTAATTTAGCCTTTATTTATATTCTATTAAGTTTTTGAAAAAAAAGACACAAAAAAACCTGGTATTCCAGGTTTTTTTGTGTCCTAGCCTTGAATATTATCCGTATTTTCGGCGGTTTCTTTTATTTCTGGGGCAGCAACTATCTCTTCTTTCGGTACCTCCGTAAATTTATTTGACTTCTTCAAAATCTTCCAGCCCAAGAAAAGTGCTAAACCGGGAATAATACTTTTCTGTAAAAACCTGATTATTTTATAATCCAGGAAGAAGCTGCCCAGATCGAAAAATGCATTTAATAAGGATATAGCACCGATTGTGACCAATATCCAACCAACCCATTTGCTTTCTTTCTGGGAGATTATCAGATTTAGATAATCGGATTTAATAAATTCTTTATCCCAACCTTCAATATTCAGTGCCCGGGCTCTTTTAACATGATAACTGTCAAAGAAGCTATAAAACCAGATAACCAGAGAAAAGAAAAGAAGTTCGTCAAGATTAAGGATAGCTGCAAGGACTCCCAGCCCAACAAAGCTTAACATAATTTGAACCCCTCGAGCCATAGCCCCTTGCTGCATTTGGCCGGCGCCGGGAATTAAGCTGCAAAGAAAATGGAAGACTACTTTTAACTTTCCTTCGGATTGTTTTTTATAATATCCCGCCTCAATACAATTCTTACAAACATTTTCCCCGCTGATATTTAACCTGCATTCCTCACAAATTGGCTGACTGCATGACCGGCAAATAAAGTCCGCTTCTTTTTCCGGATGGTTCTTACATTTCAGTATTTATTCACCCTTTTTCTTTACGGATTAAATCTTCTAAACTGATATCGTAAAATTGCTTGTATTTGTAAGTAATTTCTTCAACAATAATAAAGGCCTTCTCCAAAGATTTATCCAACGAAAAATTTACCGCCAGCGCCGAACAATTGATAAAGATCCCCAAGATTCCGGCAGCAATTAACCCTCGCCCAACATTTCTATACCAGCCGGCGAACCAGTAATTTTTATTGTCTTTCTTTTGAGGAAGCTTAGCCTTAATGGCTTTCATGACCTGAGATGTAAAATCCGGAGGAGGTTGAACCTCTAAAGCGGCAAAACACTGTTCCAGCTCCCTCCATTTAAGGTAGTGACTACGGCATTGGATACATTCTTTTAGGTGTTCCTCGATCAGTCCTCTCTCCTTTTCTGTCACTTGTCCCTGAAGATAGGCATAGAGTTTAGGTTCCATATGGTGACAATCCACCTTCTGCCACCTCCTCTTTATTAGTTAATTGTTCCTTGAGAATTTTTTTGCCTCTATAAATCCTGGTTTCCACCGTTTTTAAAGGCAAATCAAGAATCTCGCCAATTTCACTATAGCTCATGCCCTGGTTGTGGTACAGCAACAAAACCTCCCTGTATTTATCAGGCAAATTATTAATGGCTTTAATTAGCCATAAAGCACGCTCTTTATGTAAGTAGATTTCCTCCGGTGTTAATTCGCTGCTTACATTTTGAAGTTCATTTAATTCCAACAGCTGAGGCTGGTGCTTATTTTTTCTTTGCCAATCTATACATTTATTTAAGGCCAGTCGGTAAAGCCACGTAGAAAACTTCGACCGGTTATCAAAAGTCTTGAGTTGCAAGTAGCATTGAAGGAAAATTTCCTGACTCAAATCCTGGGCTTGGGGATAGTTAAGGGTATATTTATAGGCAAGATTAAAAATGCCGTTTTTATATTTATCAACTAATAAGGCAAAGGTTTCTTGACTGCCATTTAATACTTTTAAAACCAGTTCCCAATCATTCATACGGCAATAAACCACCCCCTCATCCTCCAATAATATTAGACGAAAAAAAAAGTAAAAGTCCTTCACTTTTACTAAAAAATTTTAAGAAAAATATTTTTTTGCGAGAATCAAAAAACCTGCCGCATTTGCAGCAGGTTTTTGTGGTGGGCGATGACAGGATCGAACTGCCGACCCCCTGCTTGTAAGGAAGGTGCTCTCCCAGCTGAGCTAATCGCCCATACAAGAGGCAAATTGCCTCTTTATTCTGATTGGTGACGCGTACGGGATTCGAACCCGTGAATGCCAGCGTGAAAGGCTGGTGAGTTAAGCCGCTTCTCCAACGCGCCATGTCAGGAAGCAGAATGCAAGATGCAGGAGGCAAGATTTCCCTTTTTCCTGCTTCTTGCTTCCGGTCTCTTGCTTCTTGGATGGTGGGCCCACCTGGGATTGAACCAGGGACCGTCCGGTTATGAGCCGGATGCTCTACCGCTGAGCTATAGGCCCCAATTACTTGCAGAACCATCTGCGACAAAATCTATTATACGAAAAATCAAAAGGTAAGTCAACAGTAAGGTTCTGCCATTTTACATTTTTTCTGAATAAACCAAGTTTTAGATTTTCAATACATAACAGAAAATATTATAAAACAATTTTTCCTCAACCTCAAGTCATAAAGGGAAACATAAAGCTAGCAGAGCTAGCTTTATCAATCAAGATAATCTTTTAACTTCCTGCTGCGGCTGGGATGCCGTAGCTTTCTCAAGGCTTTGGATTCAATCTGTCTAATTCGCTCTCTGGTTACACCGAACTCTTGACCTACTTCTTCCAGAGTCCTGGAACGGCCGTCATCTAAACCAAAACGCAGCCGCAAGACTTTTTCTTCTCTGGGAGTCAGGGTATCCAAAACGCCTTCCAATTGCTCCTTCAGCAGAGTATATGAAGCAGCTTCCGCCGGAGCCAGGGCATCCTCATCTTCAATAAAATCACCTAAATGGCTGTCTTCCTCTTCTCCGATAGGTGTTTCCAAGGAAACCGGTTCCTGAGCGATTTTCATTATCTCTCTTACCCGTTCTACCGGAATATCCATTTCGGCGGCAATTTCTTCAGGGGTTGGCTCACGGCCTAATTCCTGCAGCAAATGCCGGGAAACTCTAATTAATTTATTTATAGTTTCTACCATGTGAACCGGTATTCTGATAGTCCGGGCCTGGTCGGCAATAGCTCTGGTAATGGCTTGCCTGATCCACCATGTGGCATAGGTACTGAATTTAAAGCCTTTACGGTAATCAAATTTTTCAACGGCTTTGATTAAACCTAAATTGCCCTCTTGAATTAAATCCAGGAAAAGCATCCCCCGACCGACATAACGCTTTGCAATACTTACTACCAGCCGTAAATTGGCTTCTGCCAAACGTCTTTTTGCTTCCTCATCACCTTTTTCCATCCGTTCAGCCAGCTCAATTTCCTCTTCAGCGGTTAAAAGAGGTACCCGGCCGATTTCTTTCAGGTACATCCGGACCGGATCATCTATCCCTACGCCCTCAGGGACAGATAAATCCAAATCAACATCCTCATCAACGTGGGCATCTTCAACTTCAACGGCGTTAATCTGCTCAAGGGTACTTTCATCGGCTACTATATCAATACCCATTGCACTTAGGTTTTCATAAACCTCATCTATTTGATCAGGGGATAAATCAACACCTTGCAGTGCATCCATTATTTCCTGATATGTTAAAGCTCCCCGTTTTTTACCTTTTTCAATTAAATTTTTTACACTCTCCATATGATTTTTTTCATTATCCAAGGTCAATTCCCCCCTTCCCTAGGGTGTCAATAGCTTTTTTTGTTGTAAGAGCCATTCTATTCTGGAAAGGAGCTTTTTCATCCTTTCCGCATCACCCATTTTTTCAGCTTCGCCCAATTCTTTAAGGGTATCGCTATAGTCTTTGTTTAATTTATTAATTTGTAAATTTTTTATATAATCTGCGACAGCCTTATCAGGATCTATGATTTCAAAATCCCTCAGTAATACGGCAGCCAGCAGTTGACTATCCTTTTCATCCAAATCGGTGCTTGTAACTTTATTTTTTTCCTGGTAAATTTTAAAAACCTGACAATATAATCTATCAATGGGGGGAGTAAAAAGTTCCGCTCCTCCCGCCGCTTCAACCTGAGCAAAAAGACTGTTGTCTTCAAAAAGAATTCTTAACAGCTGCACTTCCAATTTATTCAAATGCCCTAAATTCACACTATTATTTTCTCTATTTTCTGTTTTTCTATCCTTATTTTGCAGAAATTTGCCCTTCTGTCGGGAAAATTTTCGCAGTTCCCCCAGTATGGTTGCCTCTGCCAGTCCAAGCTTTGTAGAAATAATTTTTACAGCACTTTCCCGGGCCACAGGACTATCAATTTTTTCCAAATCGGGCAAAACCGCCTGGGTGACCTTGAGCTTCCCTTCGATAGAACCGATATTGGCATTTTCCATGGCTTTAAACAGTTTATACTCAATGAGACTTTCGCTTTCTGCCACCAATCGGTGAAAATTATCTTTGCCATACTTTCTTAAGTATTCATCAGGATCCAGACCCTGGGGAAACTTAACAACCCGCACCTGAGCTCCAAAATCCCCTAAAACATCCAATCCCCTTAAGGCTGCCAGGGAACCGGCGGTATCGCCGTCGTAAGCGATAGCTACCTGATAGGTGTGCCGTAAAAGGGCTCTGGTTTGATCGGGAGTAAGAGCCGTACCCAAGGAAGCCACCGCATTGGTGACCCCGAATTGATGACAGGCAATTACATCCATATAACCTTCAACTATGATAGCCAAATCGGCTTGGCGAATAGCCCCTTTGGCCAGGTGCAAACCGTAAAGGAATTTCCCTTTATTAAAAAGAGGTGTATCGGGCGAATTAAGGTATTTGGGCTCACCTACACCCAAAATCCTGCCCCCAAAAGCAATGACCCGACCGCTTTGGTCCCAGATGGGAAACATTAAGCGATTTCGGAAACGGTCATAATAGCCCTGTCCGGAACTTTTAGGTAGCGCCAAACCCAATTCATGCAATTACTGATGCTTTACAACTTTTTTTCCAATAAACTCCAGTAGACTGCTCCAATCAGGTGGCGCTAAACCTAATTGGAATTTATGAATAGTAGCATCATCTATGCCTCTCTTTTTCAGATAGGCTAAAGCATTGTTTCCCCACTTTGTTTTTAATAAAATATTATGGTAAAATTGAGCTGCGGCTTCATTAATCCTGTACCATCTTTCCCGTTTAGCCCTCAAGCGGCGTTCCTCTTCACTGGTTTCGTTTTCGGGAATGGTCACTCCTACCATTTGGGCAATTTTTTGAACGGCTTCGGGAAAGCTCAAGCCGTCGGCCTGCATAATAAAACTAAAAACATTGCCCCCAACACCACAGCCAAAACAGTGGAAGATCTGTTTTTCAGGAGAAACTATAAAAGACGGCGTTTTCTCATGATGAAAGGGACAAAGCCCTTGAAAGTTTCTGCCTGCCTTTTTTAAAGGTACATAATTTCTGATAATATCAACAATATCGGCTGAGGCCGCAATTTCATCAATTACCTCTTGAGGAATAAAACCAGCTGACATTTGTATCACCTTCAAACTGACTTCCCTCAAAAATTTCGCCATCCCTAGTATTTATTCCTGCTTTAGCTCTGAAACTAACTTTTGCAAAGCCTTTCTAAAGTTTTCTCTATCTTCTTTTGCAAAAGCTTTCGGCCCCTGAACCTTTCCTCCGCTTCGGCGAATTTTGGCTGCCAGATGTCTCTTGAATAGCAAATGCTCAATGTTTTCCCCTGTATAAATTTTACCGTTATGGTGCAATGCTTTTCCGCCTTTTTCCAGGGTTAAAGCAGCCAATCCATAATCCTGGGTTATAACAATATCACCTTTTTGTAC
>JAAXZE010000103.1 GCA_012720075.1 Clostridia bacterium | reverse complement strand
TGAATCAGGTTATTCACACCATTCCTTTTTTTATCAGGAATCTTGATGATCTTAAGCTGGCTGAAATCTGCTTGGGCAGTTTAGCTGAAAGCCATCCCCAGGGCATAGTGGTTTTATATAATCAAGGAATTTTAACTAATAAGGAATTAGAAGGGTTTTTAAAAGACTATGACTTGCGTTTTTTTGTAATTGGTGAAGGAGCAAATATCGGTATTGGGCAGGGAAGAATGGCTTGTTTTCGTCATATCTGGGAAAACTTTTCCGACACTAAATTTATTTCCGAAATTCATATTGATATGTTTTTTCCCCAAAACTGGGTAACAGAGTTAATTCATTTTTTAGAAACAAACAGTCAGGAACCTATGGTCTGTCCGGGAATATTAACTTCCCAGGGAGAGCTCCATCCGGATAAAAAGGGAATGATTACAGTCACGGAGGTACCTTTTGATAATGAAGAACTAATGAAGGCATTATTAAATCAACTGACCTTGGATAAAGTAGTGGAAGGCTTTGTCCATCCTGTCATCCATCGTTCTGAGGCCTTGAAGGCGGTGGGAGGATATGATACTCGATTTTTACCGGGAAAACAGGGATATGAAGACGACAGCTTATTAATTGGCTACCGCTACTATCTGGGGACAAAAAGTAACTGGAAACCAAAATGCTTATTAAAAACCAGGGTATTTAATGCTACCCTGGCACAACGGATGAGTCTCGCTGATAAAAATGATGATTTCCGGAAAAATTTACGGGGATTAATTTACCAATATGGCGTAAAAGGCTTGCTGGAATTGAACTATATTTATGAAGACAATAACCATTTTAAAGAAATAGCCTCTCAACTTCTAAAAGAAATATAATTTTTAATAAAAAATTTTAATGCCTCTCCTGACCAAAGATTTATTTTCGGGCAACTTTTGGGGCTGTTCTTGTTTTGTTATAATTTGCTCTTTTTTTGCTTCTTTTTCTTTATCATTGGCGGTTTTTCCCTCGCATGAAGGTCCGGTAATAAAGGCTGTGTGACAAAACTCCCCGGTATGGAGGACAACTTTTTTTAAAGCTTTTTGGTGTTTCCCCTTTAATGTGAAAGTGTATATCCCGTCGACATTATCATTATTTAAATTTCCCCAAATAACTCCGTTGCCCTCAAAGGGAAGAAGGGGCCGGTCCGTACCTAACCCGGCTATGGTCGGTCCGGTAGCGGAAATAACTTTATGAAGGGGGTCAGAACACAGTTCAATGCCCCAATTGCTTATGGGAGGATCCGGGGTATCCTCTTTGGTTAATTTATAGATCCAGGTTTCAGAATCAATATTGGCCATAGTGCCGATGAAAGAAATTTTATATCCGCCGAGGTTAACAGTGTTGTTCATAACAAATAAACCCCCTAAAAAGGTTTAAGGCCATGAATCATATTTAAAAGCCTAGGTTTTGTAAAAATACCTAGACTTCTAAATAGGAGATACCTTGCAAAATATAAAAAAGAGATAGTAAATAGGCCTATTTTTTTGCCGCTAAATTTTTGGCTACCATCTGCATCAAAGCTGCCACCAGGGGATTATTTAAAAATTCTTTTAACTCCGCTTCCGTCGGCATTTTGCCGGAAATAGACGAAGGAGGGGTCTGATCTTTTTCTAAATTTGATGAAGATGCATCTTTAATATTTTCGGAAGTAGCCGTGGTTTCCTGGTTCATATCGGTTGGTTCCTGTTTCTTTTCGGGATTTTCTTTATTTTTGATAGATCTGGTATAGCTGGTTAAGGCATTTTCCACCACCGGGGCAATAGTTTCCACGGAAGTCAGTAAACTTTCCATTTCATCAGCGAAAGTCCGTACAAATTGGCAAATACCTTTGAGATAAAAACAAGTGTTAGTAACCATTTCCCGCATACTTCTGGTTTCACCGGAGCGCATCATGGGCAGGTTGGCTGTAATTTTTTCCAACAAAAGGGTAATAGGCGGCGGGGGCAGCGGCCTCCTTCTGCAATAAGTTAAGTTTCTTCTGTTAACGGTATTAATTCTTCTCATATTCATAATACGTCTTTGTTCTTCAGCATTTATAGGCATAATCTTCCTGTAGCGGGGCATTCTGTCACACTCCTTTATACTACTAAATAAATCTATGCTATTTTATGAAACAATTTTGAAATTGTGACAGTTAATTAAATTTTTTTAGAAAAAATAAACAGGTTAAGAGGATTTACTTTTGCCGGGCAAAGAAAAAGAATATACCATTAATATGCCCTTAAGCTTACTCAAATCACATTTTCCATGATTTCGTCATATTTTAATTGGGAAAGAAATTATAGGGGATAGAAAAATGGCCAAGAAATGGACTATCTTAGTTTATGCTAATGGCAATAATGAGTTTGAACCGGAAATGTACCGGCTTTTTTGGGATTGCCAAAATATTATGCCTAGCAAAAACATTAATATAGTAGTGCAGATAGGCAGAGAAAAAAGGAAACTGGCCAAAATCTTGCGGCCCCAAAGCAACTTGGAAAATGAAGATGATTGTTGGATAGGTGTACGCAGGTACTCTCTGAAAGTGGATAATAATGGTTTAGAGATGGTTTTCCTTAAGGAACTTGGTATTGTTAACATGGCCCACCCCAAAGTTTTGTATGATTTTCTGGAATGGGGAATAAAAAGTTATCCCGCGGAAAAATACATGCTTATTATGGGCGGACATAGTTTTCAATATTTGGGAGTTATGACCGATTACAGCGGCAAACTTCCTTATATTATGGGAATCCCGGAGCTGGCCAAGGCCTTGAATTTGGTTAAAAAAAGCACGGGAAAAAGCCTGGATATTTTAGTTTTAGATACCTGTTACATGAATATGGTGGAAATTCTCTATGAATTGGCTAAAGAAAAAAATCATTTTGTTAAAAACGTGCTTACTTACATTGAATATGGTCCCATAGAAGGTTTGCCTCTTAGCAAGCTGATAAACATTATTATTGAAAATATAGATGTAGAAGAAATATATGAATTGTTAGCAAGAATAATTGACCAATTGGATTTAGATTTGGTTGCCTTTCATCTAGAACGAAAAAAGTTGGAAAAGATTAAACGACAGGCAAATACCATAGCTGAAATTTTATTAGAACAGCCGGACCGAAAACTTAATTTGGCCGATGTTTGGCTGAATGGTGACGGTGACCCTTCCTGGGTTAAGGATATCAACAACCTGAAAAAGAATATGGAGGAACTGATTATTTGTTCTAAAAGGGTGACCAATGAAGATAGCAATTTATTGGATATTGCCCATAAAAAAACCGGTAATAAATTAGCTGCCTATTATACCCGATTAAGTTTTGCCAGAGATAATAAATGGACCAAATTATTAGAAATTGAACATTTTAAAGAAAATTTATTTTTTGAAGAAAAGGTGCAGATGAAACCATTGGTTTTACCTCTGCAAGCTCTGGTTTCTTTGATTAGTGTCATGAACCCCCAGGCCACTGAGCAAGAAATTGAAGATATTCTTGGAAATTTACTGAAGTATAAAAAGTGGAAGAATTTTAGCAACGTCAAATTAAAAGAGCATTAAACAAGAAAACCTGCTTTATGTAAGCAGGCTTAGCTTGTTGAAAAACCATATTTATTATCAAAGAAAAGCCAGCTCAAACAATTATATAAGGAATGAACTCGGTGGCTTCGGGAATTATCAAAACCCCCCGGC
>JAAXZE010000102.1 GCA_012720075.1 Clostridia bacterium | reverse complement strand
TTTTAAAAGCCGCGGCCGGCGGCGGCGGCCGGGGCATGCGGGTAGTTTATAATAAGGAAGATTTGGCCGGTCAGCTGGAACTGGTCAAAAACGAAGCCCGCAAAGCCTTTGGCAAGGATGACATTTTTATGGAAAAATACCTGGAAAGGCCAAAGCACATTGAGGTTCAGATTCTAGGCGACCTTTACGGCAATATTGTTCACCTTTACGAACGGGATTGCTCCATTCAACGGCGGCATCAAAAGGTTGTGGAATTCACCCCGGCCTTCTCCCTTTCGAAAAAACTAAGGGAGGAAATTTGTGAGTCTGCTTTAAAAATCGCCAGGGAAGTAGGTTACCAAAACGCAGGCACTATCGAATTCCTGGTTGATGCCAACGGTGATTTCTATTTTATCGAGATGAATCCCAGAATTCAGGTAGAGCACACCGTGACGGAAATGACCACCGGTATTGACCTGGTGCAGGCCCAGATATTAATTGCCCAGGGTTATCCTCTGGATTCTCCGGAGATTAACATTAAGGAACAAAAGGATATAAAACCCCGGGGATTTGCCATCCAGTGCCGGGTTACCACCGAAGACCCCCGCAACAATTTCGCCCCTGATACAGGGAAGATTACCGTCTATCGCAGCGGCGGCGGTTTTGGGGTCCGGCTGGATGCCGGCAATGCCTACACCGGGGCGATAATCACACCTTATTATGACAGTCTTTTGGTTAAAGTAACTACCTGGGACAGGACCTTTAAAGGAGCGGTCAACAAAGCTCTCCGCTCCATAAATGAAATCCGAATCCGGGGGGTTAAAACCAATCTCCCCTTCCTCAATAACGTCCTGAACCACCCGACCTTTTTAAGCGGCGACTGTCATACCGGCTTTATTGATGAAACCCCTGAATTATTTGAACTGGAGCCGCCCAAGGATCGGGGAACCAAGGTCTTAAAATACCTGGCAAATATTATTGTCAACGAACCCCGTGAACCTAAACCTAACTATGATACACCCCGGAAGCCCACCGGATTTCCCGCTGAGGCTCCCGGCGGCACCAAACAGCTATTTGAGGAATTAGGCCCCATCGGTCTTCAAAAATGGATTCTCAACCAAAAGAAATTGCTTATTACCGATACCACCATGCGGGACGGCCATCAATCCTTACTGGCTACCCGGGTAAGAACCAAAGATATGCTCAATATCGCCCAGGCTACCAGTCATCTGGGCAAAGATTTGTTTTCTTTGGAAATGTGGGGCGGAGCCACTTTTGATGTAGCTTATCGTTTTCTCCATGAATCACCCTGGACTCGGCTGGAGGAACTGCGCCGCAGGATACCCAACATCCTTTTGCAAATGTTATTCAGGGGTGCCAATGCCGTCGGCTATACCAATTACCCCGATAACGTAATCAGAGCCTTTATCCGGGAAGCCGCCGAAAGAGGAATTGATATTTTCCGGATCTTCGACTCCCTGAACTGGCTCAAAGGTATGGAAGTAGCCATTGAGGAGACTTTAAAGACAGGAAAAATAGTTGAAGGCTGTATTTGCTACACCGGAGACATTTCGGACCCGTCCAGAGACAAATATTCATTGAAATACTATATCAACATGGCTAAAGAACTGGAAAAAATGGGCGTCCATATCCTGGCCATTAAAGACATGGCCGGTCTTTTAAAACCCTATGCAGCCAAAAAACTGATTAAAACTCTGAAGGAAGAGATTTCTCTTCCCATCCACCTCCACACCCATGACACCAGCGGCAACCAGGTCGCAACTCTCTTAATGGCTGCCGAAGCCGGTGTGGATATAGTGGACTGTGCCCTTAACGCCATGTCGGGACTAACCAGCCAGCCCTGCATGGGGTCGATAATTTCAGCCCTGCAGGGAACCCCCAGGGATACCGGAATTAATTTGGATAATGTCCACGCCTTATCCAATTACTGGGAGGACATCCGCCCCTACTATGCCAAATTTGAGTCGGGATTAGTCAGTTCCAATACGGAGATCTATAAGTATGAAATCCCGGGGGGCCAGTATTCCAACTTGAAACCTCAGGTAACTAGCTTAGGTCTGGGACATCAGTTTGCCGCCGTCAAGGAAAAGTACCGGGAAGCTAATGAAATTCTGGGTGACATTGTCAAGGTTACTCCTTCATCCAAGGTGGTAGGGGACTTGGCCATTTTCATGGTGCAAAATAACCTGACCAAAGAAAACATCGTGGAAAAAGGGAAAGCATTAACCTTCCCTGATTCTGTAGTCACCTATTTCAAAGGTCTTATGGGACAGCCCATGGGCGGTTTCCCCAAAGATTTGCAAGAGGTGGTGTTAAAAGGCGAAAAGCCTATTACCTGCCGGCCCGGCCAGCTCCTTCCCCCGGTAGACTTTGAAGAGGTAAAAGAAAAGTTAAAAAATAACCTTGGCATAGCAGACCCGGACATGAAAGCAGTTCTCAGTTATTGTCTCTACCCCAGGGTATTGGAAGATTTCATCAAACATCAAAGAGAATACTCCGATGTCAGCCGCATGGACACCCATGTCTTCTTCCAAGGTTTGGACCCCGGCGAAACTACCGAGCTGACTATCGAGGACGGAAAAACTTTGGTTATCAGGTTTATCGGCCTCGGCGAACTAAATGATGACGGTACCCGAACCGTTATTTTCGAACTCAACGGGGTACGCCGGGAAATTGCCATACCCGAAAAAAATGCTCAAAGTAAAGCCGCTGCGGTAAAATTAGCCGACCCCAATGATAAATACCAGGTTGGAGCCAGCATCCCGGGTACGGTATTTAAAATCCTGGTTAAAGAGGGTCAGGAAGTGGAAGAAAATGAAGGGCTTGTCATCATTGAAGCCATGAAAATGGAGACCAAAATAGTAGCTCGAACCAAAGGTACGGTAGACCAAATCCTGGTTAAGGAAGGTTCCCAGGTAAAAGCCGGAGAACTAATCATGAAATTAAAATAAATCACTTAAAAAATCCCCCATTTTTCTCCTTCGGGGGATTTTTTCTTTTTCTGCCCAATTCAAGCACTGTTTAAAATCAACAGAATATTATGTTACTAAAAAATCTGCCGTGAAAGGAATGAGCATATGTACAATTTATACTATGCATTTCCGTTTTCTAATTACTTTCAAACTCCAATATATCCCCCTTTGGGGATAAATAGTTTTTACCCCATGTTCCCGGTACCGGGCTGGTTTAACACTCCTATATACACCCCCAACTGTCCGACCCAACCTATCCTTTTAAAGGATTATGGGCCCTGTCCCTTTGTGGTTAATATAGAACAGGCCACTATCCAAAACACTAATTTTCGTACCGCTCTGTGGACCGGGAAACATTTGCAGCTCACCTTGATGAGTATCGGAGTTGGCGAAGACATAGGTCTGGAAATCCATGACGATGTTGATCAGTTCATTCGCATTGAAGACGGTCAGGGACTGGTTCAAATGGGAGATCAAAGAGATAAGCTGGAATTTCAGGCAAGAGTCGGCGCAGATGACGTGATACTTGTTCCTGCCGGCAAATGGCATAACATAATCAATACGGGATGCACCCCCCTTAAAATCTACTCAATTTATGCGCCACCGGAACATCCCCATGGCACCGTCCATGTTACAAAAGCAGATGCCGAAGAAAGTCATTACCGCTAATAATAAAGGCCTTGGCTTGGAAAATGAATACCAAGAAAGGCAGCCTTGTCCTGGCTGTGACCGACCCGCTTTACCAAACCAATCGACAAAATAATAGTGAAATATGAAAAATAACAGAGGAGTTGTTATTCTTGGATTTTTTAAACATCTTTAACCTTTTCGAAACATTATGGGCAACAATATCCCCAATTATTTCAATTACTATTATTGACTTGACTTTGTCTTTAGATAATGCCGCTGTTATTGGTCTGGCAATTAAAGATTTACCTCCGGACAAAAGAAAAAAGGCCGCTTTTATTGGTGCCGGAGGTGCTATTCTTTTAAGGGTGATTTTTACAGCCATTGCCATATATTTGACCAGGTTGCCTTATATTAGCGCACTAGGAGGTTTGCTGTTAATTTGGATTACTTGGAAATTATTAGCCCCAAATAAAGAAAAAGATGAATATGTCAAAAGCAGCGACAAATTCTGGGGGGCAGTTTTGGCTATTATCATAGCAAATTTAACCATGTCCTTTGATAATGTTATGGGAGTGGCCGGGGCTAGTAACGGAAATATGCTTCTTGTCATTTTCGGATTACTGCTTTCCATCCCCATCCTTATATTCGGAAGCAACTGGTTAGCCCAATGGATGAATAAGCAGCCGTTTATTATCTATATTGGCGGGGCGGTATTGGCCCATACGTCGGTGGCCATGTTTTTCAATGATAAAGGTCTTAATCTTGCCGAATATTTAGGAAACAAAGCCTTTGTCATCCCTTGGTTATTTGCGGCAATAATACTTGTTTGGGGCTGGTTTGAGTCAAAAAAAATAATCTTGAGCAGAGATACCCGATAATTTATTCTCCCATATTTGAGCCGCCGTAGCGCCGATAACTGTCTGAGTTTATTTACTAACTGAAAATAGGCAAGGTTTACTTGCCTATTTTCCTTATCGCCCAACTATCCTTGCAATATTTTATGCTCTTATTTCCTGCCGCATAAATTTAATATACGCTAAGGCAAAACATATTAATGTCGCTGCCACAAGACCTACCAGATGGGGCCAAATTAATAGGAGGCTCTGTCCCAAGGAGAGGCTTCCCTTTAGTGCCCCAAAGGCCTGTTCCAATAACACCGGACCCAGGGTCCTTACCGCAGGGTTCATAATGGTTGTTACGGCCTCATCATAGAGGGTTGTAGGCGATATCCGGCTTAAATTTTGCTCCAGTCTATGGTTGGCTAAAACCTGCTGGGTATCATTGCTGTCTTGGACCGGATAAATTCCGTCGGCCACCATTCCGGAAAGCAGCCCGAAGAATACGGCTAAAAACAGCCAGACGGCTATGCCGGCCAAGGCCGAAGTTGACGTCTGCCTGAATATAATAGAAAACAATAAAGATAGTGCCAGCCAAAAGGCTATATATATTATGCTTAGGGTCAGATATGCCATTAACCTCAACAGTTCTTCCCAGGAAGGGGGAACACCGATCAAAATCAGGCCCAAGCCCCCGACTAAAAATCCCAATCCGTAAATAACAAGGGCTATGACAAAAACACCGGCCAGAAATTTCCCGTTAATCAAAGCGTCCCGGTATATGGGCTGGGAAAGAATCCGGCTTAAAGTACGCCTATCCCTTTCGCCGTTTATGGCATCAAAACCTAAAGTCAAACCTACCAACGGTCCTAAAAAGGAGATAAAGGACAAAAAGGAAAAAGGCAATGATGAACCGGAAGTTGTAAAAAGCCGCAAAAATACAAAGTCTAATTGGTCTTGCCCTACCGATGTTCTTAGGGTACTGGCCGCTATATAAAGGGCTCCGAGACAGGTGACAACAACAAGAAGGGCCAGGATAAAAAAACGTTTGCCGCTCAAATGATCCCCCACTTCTTTTTTTATTACCGCTTTCAGTCCTTTATTAGCCCCTAATACCCTGGCTACCTCAGCCTTCAAGTCCTTTAAGCCAGCCGTCCTGACCAAAATAATCGCCCTCCTTCTGGAAATACCTTAGATAAATACTGTCTAAAGATACTCCCCTCAGAGCCAGGTGTACAGGACAATAACCCTGGCTGGTTAATAACTTCACCAGGTTTTCCCTGATATCCGTTTGACATTCCAAAATAAGCAGATCCTTTTCCCAGCGCAGATTGTTTACTCCATCGAGCCCTTCACAGATTGTTAAAAGCTTATCATCACAGGGAATTGCTTTAAGCTCCAGCTGCAACCGGTCTCGGTCCGCCAATTGCTGTTCCAATTCTTTCAAAGTCCCCGCGGCTATCAGTTTCCCTTTTACAAATATCCCTACTTGATCGCAAATCTGCTGGATTTGATGAAGAAGATGGGAAGAAATAAGAACGGTGCGGCCGTCTTCCTTGGCTAATTCCCTAATTAAATTCAGCAATTCGCGGATTCCTTTGGGGTCAATACCTAAGGTCGGCTCATCCATGATAATCAGCTTAGGGTCTTTAACCAGCACATCGGCAATCCCCAGGCGCTGGCGCATCCCTCGGGAATATTCAGCGACTTTTCTTTTACCGTCTTTACTTAGGCCAACCCTTTTTAAAACATGTTCGATTCTCTTTTGAGCTATGATTGGCTCTATTCCGTTTAATTGAGCGGTATAGAGAAGGTTTTCTTCACCGGTCAATTCATCATAAAAGCCAACATTATCCGGTAAATAACCAACCATGGCCTTTACTTCCAAAGGATTGCGCACCGGGTCATACCCGTTTACTATTGCCTTGCCGGAACTGGGTTCCGTTAACCCTAACAACATCAAAATAGTTGTGGTTTTACCGGCGCCGTTGGGACCTAACAGCCCGTAAACCGTTCCTTCCGGTACTTTTAAATTCAATTTATCCACGGCGGTAATAGGGCCATATTTTTTTACCAGGTCAAAGGTTTCTATGATGTTTTTATTTACATTTGTCAAGATTACCGCCTCCCGTAAGTTTGGAAAGCTTTATAAACGGCAAAAATAACCCCCAGTACTATCAATAATCCCACTATACCCCATAAAGTAGAAGTTTTAACGGTTACCCGCAAATCTGCAGAACTGCGGACTTCCGGAGTGCTGGCCGTAAGGGAAACCAGATAATCACCGGCTATGGCTTTACTGCTGGCTGAAATTGTAGCAGTAACCTGCCGGCTTTCACCCGGTTTTAAGGTTTCCACATTTTCGGGATCGAAGGTCACGGACCAGTCAATGGGTTCAGTGGAAGAAAAACTTATATTGTTTAAATCAGCGCTGCCTGTATTTTTGACCTCCAGGTTTACTTTCTTTTCTCTGCCGGCTACGATATCGGTGCTCAAATTGCCGGAAGGGGTAGAAAATCTTAAATTATAAGTGCCGCTGATGATAATTTTCAGATCTTCCTGGACTTTGCTTGTTGGGCTGACAGCCTCAATGGGCACTACATACTCTCCGGCCTTAATACTTACAGGAGGTTTGACTCTGACATCAAGGCTCTTGGTTTCACCGGGTTTTACCCCAATGCTGGCAACTTGCTGGTCTTCATATGAAGGTTTAAAAGTGACTTGCCATCCTTCCTGAACCCGAGCCCCCAAACTGTAGATTTGTTCAGTACCTCCGTTATTGGTTAGATCAACTTTGAAATTAAAGGTGGCATCGCTGGGTCCTTTCAGTTCCGAATATTTAGCGGTCAGCTCATCATCGCTTACTCTGGAGTCAGTAATTTTAATTTTCAGGTGCAAATCATCCTGCAGGGAACCGTTGTCACTTTTTGCGCCAATTCTAAGGTAGTAATCTCCTGGCTGAACATCGTCAGGAATGTCGACAATCAGACTAAAGGAAGTTGATTCCTGACTATGGACAAAAGCCTGTTGAATTACCCTGCCGTTTCCCTTCAATGATACATGCCAGTTTTCAGGTCCCATTATAACTTCTAAATTTATGATCTGGTCAACGCTGGTATTATTCTTAATTTCTAAAGGAAAAGTAATATTTTCGCCTGGTGAAGCACTAATTCCCGGGAATCTTGTGGATAGAACCAATCCCGGTGCAGCCTGAACCTGATCTAACGGTAATAAAAATAATACTGCCAGAAAAGAAATTACCATCAAACTTACCATAAAAGTTTTAGTCAGACTAACAATCAGTGCTTTTTTTGATAGCATAAATATCCCCTCCTTTAAAAATTTTTAATTAATTATAATAAAAAAACCTAAACCGGAAAGGTTTAGGCCCTTTTACCGAAACAAGCAAAATGCTTCATTTATTTTTTCAATTTTCAATTTTCTTAACTTGCCTAAACCTTGAACCCTCATTTTTTCCACAAAAATCATTTTAGCAGAGGATTTTTTCCGATTCAAGGGGGCTTGGATAAGAACAAAATCTTCCTCTCTAACCTAAATAACCTTAACCACCGTTCCCGATGCAGTTACCATAAGCATATTGCCGCCTTGCCCCAATACTTCATAATCTATGTCGACACCCACTACCGCGTTGCCCCCTAAACTTTCCGCTCTTCTTTCCAGTTCTTTGAGGGCCTCTTCACGGGCTTTAATAAGTTCGCCCTCGTAAGAGCCCGATCTTCCCCCGAAGAAATTGGTCAATCCTGCTGCTATATCTTTGATAAAATTCACACCGGTAATAACCTCGCCGAAAGCTATCCCTTTGTACTCAATTATTTTTTTGCCTTCAATAGTTGGTGTCGTTGTTATAATCACTTTTTTTCCTCCTTTTAGTTTTAGAATTTCATCCCCCTAAACCAATGCCTTTCATCGCTTTATTCAAAAGCCAGCTCTTTTAGCCTGTTTCTGTTTTTAATGATAATTTTTTCATATTTGTAATCCAATAAGTTCATTTTCTTTAATTTATTTAGATTTCTTGTCACCGTTACCCGGTGGGAACCCAGCATATTGGCTAAATCCTGATGGGTGAGATTAATTATAATGTCGCCTTCTCCGGCCCCATTTTTTTCCTCATAACAACAAAGGGTATATAATATCTTGCACACACTTTGGGTAATATTACGGATGGACATATCTTCAATTTGGCTGCACAGCATTCTCGCCTTGATGGCCAAGGATTTCATAATAAAAAGGTTTAGCTCAAAATCTTTGCGAATTAAATCCAAAATGGTTTTTTTATCAAAATAATATAATTCGGCATCTTCTATTACTATTGCTTCAAATAAGCCCGGCTGTTCATGCAAAATAAACTGTTCACCAAAGGTACAGCCTTCATAGGTATAATTAAGGGTTTTTATGATGCCGTCTTTACCTAAAATATTAGCAACGATTTTCCCCTTTTTTATAAAATACAAGCCATTGAGGTTTTCTCCTACATTTAGCAAGTACTCCCCGCTTTTCCTGAACTTTTTAGCAGTACACAACGGGAGGTATTTCTCCCAGATGGAAGATGACATCCCTTCGCTTTCCAAAGTAGTTTTATCAAAGATAATTGATGTAGTAATATGCTCAACCAATTCTTTTGTTTTGGTATCCATATAAAGCTCACCCCGAAAAAATCGGCTTTGGTTATATCTTAAAAAACTCTTTCTCAAATATCAACAATTATCTTTCAACGGAATAAATAAAAATTAGGGAGCATTAAGGCTCCCCCAGTATTTTTGTTTGAAAATGTTATAGAATTAAACCTATTAATTTCCAGTAAGGTATTAAAACACAAAGAATTAGAATAATACTTGTTACCATCTTTATTGAAAAGATTTTCATGAAATCCTTGATATTGATTAAACCAAAGGAGAAATATATCAAGTAAAGAGCATATTCATAAGGGAATATAATTTGGTCTACCCCATGGAATATGGTTAATAAAAAGCTAATGGATCTATTCCTAAATTCAGTGCAATTTCGGTCAAAGGTGCACTAAATGCAGCCATTATGGCCAACGGTGTCATTAAAAAGTTAGCAACTACGCAGAGCAGCCACACCAGTCCAATGGCGCTGAAAGACCCTGAGGAAGACATGTATGGCAGCATAATTTGAGCCAAGAGTTTACCAAGTCCTAAAACATTGGCTACGGCTCCTATGCTCATACAAGCAGTAACAAAAAACAATAATGAATAGTTTATTCTTTTGATATCATTTTCGGTACCAATATTAATAC
>JAAXZE010000101.1 GCA_012720075.1 Clostridia bacterium | reverse complement strand
ATTTAGTTACGTTTCTTAATTATTCTTTTATTTTTATTCATTATTTTTTAAAAGATACAAAATTGATAGTTTCAATTAAGTGCCGGGTCAAACAGTTGATAATTCTAATCCTCAGCCACCTGCGTTCTTTTTATTCAATCTCGCTAATGCTTTTCTTATGATAATAAATCTCATAGCCTTTTTGCTACATATTTATTAATAACTTTGTCGACAGTCTGAAGGGGCTTTCGCCCCTCAGTTTGTTGATAAAGTCATACGATTTTCTACACAACGCCGGTTTAATCATGGTTAAGTTTTTTAAATCTTGGCTACAAAATTTCCTATAACAGGATACAGGTATTCTTCTCCGTTTAAAGCTTTGACCGCGGCTATGATTGCCACAACAAAAAAAGCCAATCCCACCAGACCGGCAAGAGAAAATATGCCCAAAAATCCTCCTAATGGATGCATCCCCATCCTTACTCCACCGATAAAGGTTCCCACGGTAAGAAAAACCAAAACTTTTTGGGTTATTAAAGCCGACACCTGCCAGCCGATGGCCTGTTTTGCCGTGAAACCGATAAAAGGAGATTCTTTTCCTTTTAAAACATATATTAGTACTGCAATTATAAGTCCCACTAAATCAAAAATAATCGCCAAATGACTTATGGCCGCAAAGATTTTGTCATCACTGTTAGCCAATTATATCACCTCTCTTGGAAACAACTATACTACTATTACTAAGCTATGACAACCTTTAGTTTTTGACCCATCTGTATCGGAGTATTTGGCGTGTAAGATTAATTGAGAATTGAGAATGGAGAGTGGAGAATTATCTTGACAAATCAGTTGTCTTTTCCACCTCTTCTAACATTCCAACTTTTTCAACTGAAAAATATTGTTACAATGTCGGTGACACGATGTCGTTTATATTAACCTTAACCTAGCGAAGCGAAACCTTAATCTTTATCGTTGTCACGGTGACACGATGTCACGTTTATATTAATCTCAACCTTAACCTTTTTCCTGTAGAACTGTTGAACGGTAGCACTGTAGCACGGAGCCAAGCTCCCTAAATTTTCGCTCTCCTCAAATTGCCAGTCACCGTTTTAAGCCTCCTTTAATAATATGAAATGAACAAAGACACAAATCTTTAGGAGGCGAGCGAATTTATGAAAAAATTTTTTCGGTTGTTAGCACTTTTGGTCATCCTGACTTTAGTAACAATCCCCTTCTATGGCTGCAGTACTCAATCGGAGTTAACCCAAATCCGGTTGAATGAAGTAACACGTTCTGTTTTTTATGCCCCGCTTTATGTTGCTATCAACCAAGGCTTTTTTGAAGAGGAAGGCATTGAACTTATCGTTACTACAGGGGAAGGAGCCGACAAGGTAATGACAGCCGTTCTGGCCGGTCAGGCCGACATAGGCTTTTGTGGTCCGGAAGCATCAGTTTATGTTTTTAACGAGGGGCGAGATGATTATGCCGTTAATTTTGCCCAGTTGACCAAAAGAGACGGGTCCTTCTTGGTAGCCAGGGAGCCGGACCCCAACTTTACCTGGGATAAAGTAAGAGGCAGCACCATTATAGGCGGCCGTAAGGGCGGCGTGCCGGAAATGACCCTGGAATACGTCTTAAAAAATAAAGGAATAATGCCCGGAAAAGATGTTGAGGTGCTGACCAATATTCAATTTGCTCTGATGGCCGGGGCTTTTACCGGAGGTACCGGTGATTATGTAACCCTATTTGAGCCTGTAGCCTCTACTTTAGAGAAAAACGGCTCAGGTTATGTGGTAGCTTCTATCGGTCAGGAAAGCGGTGAGATTCCCTACACCGTCTTTTCAGCCAAGAAAAGCTATATGGAAAAAAATAAAGAGCTTATCCAAAAGTTCACCAATGCAATTTATAAAGGTCAGCTTTGGGTTGCTAACCATTCTCCCGAAGAAATAGCTCAAGCCATCAAAAAATCCTTCCCTGATGCCGATGAGGGTATTCTGATTTCCGTAGCCAAACGCTATAAGGAAATTGACGCTTGGGCCCAGACTCCTCATTTCACCGAAGAATCTTTCAATCGTTTACAGGATGTAATGGAATTAGCCGGCGAGCTGGAAAAAAGGGCCGATTACTCTAAACTTGTGACCAATGAATTTGCCGATAAGGCCGTAGAAACGGTGAAACTGTAAAAACCGGCCAGGGGCAGACACCCGGGTCTGCCCCTTTAATGCCAATACCTACCTATCACCTGAGAGGAGAGATAAAATAGTGAAGGCTCAACCAATAGTAGCAATTAAAAATATATCGATGAAATATCAAAGTCCTGAAGGTGAGATTGCGGCCTTAGAGAACGTCTCCCTGGATATCGCGGAAGGGGAATTTATCAGTATCGTAGGTCCCAGCGGCTGCGGCAAATCTACCTTGCTTAATATCATCGCCGGACTTATTACCCCCTCTGCTGGTGAAGTAAAGATAAAAAACCAAGTTGTAAATGGGCCCACCGGAATGGTGGGCTATATGCCACAAAGAGACCAGTTGTTCGAATGGCGCAATATTTGGAAAAATGTAATTTTAGGTCTGGAAATACAAAAAAAACTAACGGAAGAAAACCTCCAATTTGCTGAACAATTATTGAAAAACTACGGTTTAGTAGAATTTAAACATAAATTTCCCAGTCAATTGTCAGGGGGCATGCGGCAAAGAGTAGCTCTAATCCGTACCCTGGCAACCAAACCCGATATTTTACTATTGGATGAAGCTTTCTCCGCCTTGGATTACCAAACCCGGCTGGTTGTTTCCGATGAGGTCAAACAAATACTGGTCAAAGAACATAAAACGGCAATCCTGGTAACCCACGACCTGGCTGAAGCCATCAGCATGGCCGACAGAGTTGTTGTTTTTACCAGCAGACCGGGAACCGTTAAAAACATTTATACTATCAAATTAACCTGTGCTTCCAAAACTCCTCTGGGCTGCCGGGAAGCACCGGAATTTAGAGAGTATTTCAACAAAATCTGGAAGGAGTTGGGTGTCCGTGTCTGAAAACCGGCAAAAAAAAACCGTCTCCAAAGAGCATGAAGCATATTTACGCCAACTGAAAATTTATAAATACAAGGTACTGGGAACCCAAATTTTCCTTTTAATAAGTATAATAATCCTCTGGGAGACAGCCGGTCGGCTAGGTTGGATTGACACCTTTATTACCAGCCAGCCCTCCCGAATTTGGAAGACCTTGGTCAATCTCTCTCAGGAAGGCACCTTATACTACCATACGGGGATAACGGTAATGGAAACCATAGTAGGCTTCATTTCCGGGACCATCCTGGGCACTCTGATTGCCATTTTCCTCTGGTGGTCCAACTTTGCCGCCCAAGTATTAGATCCTTACCTGGTAATTTTAAATGCCCTTCCCAAGGTAGCCCTGGGACCAATTATTATCGTTTGGGTAGGTAACGGGATTCCGGCCATTATCGCCATGGCATTGCTGGTTTCCCTTATCGTAACCATTATCGGGGTTTATTCAGGATTTGCCCAGGTAGACCCGGAAAAGATAAAACTGCTCAAGACCTTTGGAGCTACAAAATTACAAATACTCCAAAAAGCTATTCTTCCGGCCAGTGTCCCTACCATTATTTCGGCTTTAAAAATAAACGTAGGTTTGTCCTGGGTAGGGGTCATTGTCGGGGAGTTCCTGGTATCCAAAGCCGGTCTCGGCTATTTAATCGTCTATGGCGGGCAGGTCTTTAAGCTGGACCTGGTGATGACCAGTGTCATTATTTTGTCCATTGCCGCCGCTCTCATGTATAAAGCCGTTGTGTTTTTAGAACAGTTATTCCTTAAGTGGCGATAAAATGTATTTCCGAAAGGGCAGTTGAAGGATCTAAGATCAAATACGGTAATAATAATCCTAATACAAAGCCCTGGCCAATTTTCTAAAAACCTCAATCTTTGAGCCGGCAAAGCACAATAATACATATTTGCCAACAAGCCGGGAAGCATCAAAGATCCTTCGGCTTTTCTTTCCACTGAGCCTAGTCTATATCGCTATAATGGAGCTTTAATAAGGCTTTGATTTTTAAAGCTACAAACAGATTTACCACGTTTTCTAATTTACTGAGATCTATTCTCAGAATTTCCTCAATTTTCCGGATTCTGTATCTTAAAGTATTAACATGAATAAATAACGCTTCCGCCGTTAACTTAATATCCATGTTGTTGGAAATCAAAGCGTCTAAAGTGGGTAAAAGCTCACCGTTATTATTTTTATCAAATTCAATTAGTTTGTGTAATGTTTCATAATAATATTCCTTAAGAAGGTATGCTTCCTGTTTATAAAGAAGTTTAAATATCCCTAAAGTACCAAAATATTTGACAAACTTGGTTTCGCCGATGAGCCTGGCAATAGCCAGGGCGGTTTTGGCTTCCTGGTAACTTTTGTATATTTCTTTATAGGCAAGATAAGTGTGCCCTACTCCTATTGAAAAGGTGGTATCATATTTTTCGGAAAAATATTTATTGGCCCGGGATATTTTTTCTACAATCATTTCTTTTACTCTTTCCTTTTGGTTATTTTTCTCCCGGGAGATAACTATAAAGGTCCCGCTCCTGACGGAAGTTATGATTTCTATATCATTTTCTTTGGCCAATTTTTTTGTAATATACTCCAACTCTTCGGCAAAAGTCTTAATATTAATAAAATTGTCGGGCTCAATAACCGCGACAAAATACTCTTTTTTAAAATCCCAGCCCCAAAGTTTGCTTTTGGCCAGGATTTCTTCATTTTCCAATATATTATTAAATAATAAATCCTGAATGAATAAATCCTTATATTTGTTTTCAACTTCTCTGATAGCATTATATTTTGAAAAATAAAAACACAGACTTAAATTGGCCGTCTCCAAGACAGGCAGAATATTTTCAATTTCCTCTTCCTTTACTTCCCGGACAATAATAATGGCAATCAGTTTTCCCCAGCCTATGGGAAAAAACAATTGGCATATTTCTTGATCATAATAATATGCTTCACTGTGATCAATAGCTTTGGCAATGTAAGCATCAATATCATATTCAATTTCCGAGTTACTGCCGATCAAAATTCGGCCAAGACAATCACAGATTAAGACACCTTTGTTCAACGCCTGGTGCAGCCTGTTGACAACAAAAGACAAGCTTCCTTTCTCCAGAACGGCATCCAAGAGTTCATTATTGAGAGCCTCTAAATCCATTCTTTCCATACCCACCCTCCTTCATCCTTTAATTTTCACCGTTTTTCTGCAACTCTGGCGGAATGATTATTTTAATGGAAGGCTGAGTAATATGGGACTTTCCTATTGTATCTATGGGCAGATGGTAATATTGAGCCATTGGTTGATAATAGTCTTCGTGAACCAGTTGAAGAGCAAAAGTAGGGCAAGCTTTAACGCACTTGGGCTGTAAAGGGTCACCGGTCTCATCGACACATAAATTGCATTTGCTCACTTTACCTATTTGATGATTAAATTTGGGCGCTTGATAGGGACAAGCCTTAAGACAGGTCAGACAAGCCCGGCACTCCCCCATCTTATGAATCACTATGCCGTCCCGCCTTTTAAAATACAATCTTTCCGGGCATCTTCTCAGGCATTCGGGGTTTTCACAGTGGTTACAGGAATTGGAATAATAGAAAACTACATTTTTCCCCCGATATTTTAATTCATACTTTTGCACCCGTCGGAAGCCTAAGAAAAAATCATTCTTTTTGGCGCAGGCCGCCGCACAGGCCTGACAACCGATACAGGCATCGATATTAAATAAAAAACCATAGCCCATTATTATCATCCTTTTAAACTTTACTTATATTAATAAAGGTATCATGATAAGCTATACCTTTATAGCCTTGGTGAAAATCCCCCAAATCGGTTAACAACGGTTCCACCAAGCAATTTATTGAAAAATTATCCTTTTGGTTGCCTTGATAACACAAAATAACCCCGGAGTCCACACTTTCACTT
>JAAXZE010000100.1 GCA_012720075.1 Clostridia bacterium | reverse complement strand
GAAAATATAGTTGCGTTCTTAATTATTCTTTTATTTATATTTATTATTTTTTATTTAAAAGATACAAAATTAATAGTTTCAATTAAGTGCCGGATTAAACAGTTGATAATTCTAATCCTCAGCCACCTGCGTTCTTTTTATAAAATCTCGCTAATGCTTTTCTTATGATAATAAATCTAATAGTCTTTTTTGCTACATATTTACTAATAACTTTGTCGACAGTATGTCTGCTATTTTTAAAGCAGGTTTTTTTATCTTTCTGTCAAAAATAGTATTAAAGCGGCTGGTTATTTTTGTTAATCTTATTTATACAAAATAGGAAACTTCCGCTTCCGGAAAGATTTCCTTAATTTGTTCCAGGAAGAATTCTTTTAACGAAGAGATGGTTTCTTTGGGATACAAATATTTGCCATAACCAAATTGGCCGTATTTAAATTGTCTTTCTGCCTCATCCATGGGAAGCTCCGTTTGAGGAAAGACATCAAGGATCTGGTTTTTGGCCTTGGTGGTAAATCTATGGGTAATAAACTCAAAGGTCAGTTCGGGAAAAGCCAGGGGACTGAGGGTATTCCTGAGTTCTAAGAAAAGTTTTCGATATTCTTTCTCAAACCCGTCATACATGATAATGGGCCCGATAATAAACCCCAGGGGATATTGGGCTTGGGAGACCAGACCTGCGGCAGTTATCCGTTCTTTTAAAGAGGGAGTGTTGTGTTCGAATTTATTAATAACATAGTCACTGTTTAAACTAAACCGGAAACGGGTTTGTTTGTTGTGTTCAAGGTTTAAAAGGGAGTGCACATTGGTAAACTTGGTGACAAACCTGAAGCGGCCGTACTTTTGGCGGCCGAAAAATTCAATGGTTTTCGCCAGGTTCCCGGTAAAAGGCTCCGTCGGCAGTGGGTCGGAGGTGGCGGCTCCTTCAAAAACGGTGATGGAAGGCACCTTTTCGTTAATATATTCCTGGGTTTTTGCCAGGATTTCTTCAATATTGACATAAACCCGCAAATATGGTTTTTGGCCTAAGGTAGTGTTTAGATAGCAGTATTCACATTTGCCCGGACAACCGGTGGTTAAAGGCAGCTGGTAGTGGGCTGAAGGTTTGCAGGTTTGAAAGGTTTTGCTTCTGCGGACTCCCACTACCAAGGTGTTTTTTCCTTCATAGAATTTTTCCTGGGCGGTTTTTCCCGGGATTCCCGTTACACGGTTATGGGAAGGGGTTTTTTGGATAGGAACGCCCAGTTCCTTTAAAGTCCTATATATTTTTTGGCCCAGAGGGTAATCCAAAGTTTCCGGCTCAAAAAAAGCCCTTTTGGGAATATAGGGATATTCGTTCATCCTAAAAAACTCCTGTTTTCTAAAGTTTTCTTTTTGCTATATTATTTGTTTATTTATAGGTTGAATATCCTAAAAAGGGAAGTGAGTTAAAGTGTTGGTTGGAATTGACATCGGCGGCACTTTTACCGACGGAGTTTTATTAAAGGATGGCCGGATTGTAAAGTCGGCCAAATACCCCACCGATGAGACTAATCTGGAAAGCTCTATTATTACCGTATTAGATGAGCTTATCAAAAATGTTGAGAAAAAGGATATTAAAAGGGGGACTTTGAGCACCACTTTGGTGACCAATTTATTGGCTCGAGGTTTTGGTGACAAGACGGCTTTAATTCTAATCCCTGGACCGGGTCTGAACCTGAAAACAATGGAATTGTTTCCCCATACCTTTATCATTGACGGCGCTACCGATTTTAGGGGCCGGATCATTGAACCGATAAATACGGAACAAATTAAAAGGACAGGCCGCCTAATTCAGGAAGCGGGCATCAAAAAGGTAGCCGTTGTCGGCAAATTTTCTCCCAGGAACAGTGAGCAGGAAGAAAAGGTCAGGGAGATACTCTTGCGGGACTATCCCCAACTGGATTTTACTCTGGGTTTTGAAACCGCCGGTCAGCTTAACTTTTTGCGGCGGATAGCAACGACCTATTATACGGCTATGACTCTGGAAAAATGGCAGGCTTTTGCGAAGAATATCCTAAAGGCTTTGGAAAGCAGAATGATAAATTGTCCTTTAAACATTTTAAAAGCCGACGGGGGAACCATGCCTTTGGAAGTATCTTTGAACCATCCCTGTGAAACGGTTTTCTCAGGTCCCGCTGCCAGTGTAATGGGAGCTTATGCCCTTACCCGGGACCAGGAAACCTCGGTGGTTATGGATATAGGAGGCACCACTGCCGATTTGGCTTTAATCTTAAAGGGCAAGCCCCTTTATGCCTCCAAAGGGGCCCGAATAGGAGAACACTATACCAGTATTCGCGCCTTCAGTGTTCGCTCCGTTGCTTTGGGAGGGGACAGTGTAATACGAGGGGTTGGTTCCGATATCACCATCGGACCTGACCGGATGGGAGTAGCCGCCTGTTTCGGCGGACCCGCTGCCACTCCTACCGATGCAATTAATATTTTGGAGGACGGAAAATTGGGGGGACTGGAGCTCTCCCGGGAGGCTCTGGAAAAAATTGCTCGACCCTTAGGAATGACTGTTCAGGAACTTGCCCGGTTAGTGGTGGAAAAGGTAAATCACATCTTGAAAGAGAGTATTAAAAAGATGTTTGAAACCTGGGAAAAGGAACCGTTATACAAAGTTTATGAGGTGGTAAATAAGCGGTCGGTAAAAATAGATAAAATTATCGGTATCGGTGGTGCGGCCCAATCTTTCGTTCCTGCCGTTGCTAATAGTATGGGCTGCTCTTTTATGGTTCATGAATATTCGCAGGTAGCCAATGCTTTAGGGGCAGCCGTCAGCAGGCCCACCCTGACGTTAGTGCTTCATGCCGATACCGGACAAGGGCATTTCCATTTAAATCTGGATGGTATAGCAGGGAAAATTCCGGCTAAGTTTTCCCTGGAAGACGCCAAAAAAATGGCTCGAGAATATTTGCAGGAGCTTATGGTGAAAAGGAGTATGGCTGAGTATACCGATCAATACGAATATTTCATGGAAGAACAATTTAATACCATCAGCGGTTTCATGACTATAGGAAAAATCTTTGATGTCGGGATTCAGGTGGCTCCCGGCGTGATAAATGAACTTGCCGATGTAGTTGTGGGAAGGAAATAATGGGTGACATAGTGTCATTGTGACGCCGTGACATCGTGGCATTGATAAAGGTTAAGGTTTCGCCAATATTGTTGGCTAGGTTTCGCTTCGCTAGGTTGAGGTTGAGACACACTCATTTTGCCAGTCACTATATGCATGATGCATCCGATGAATGCAATTTAAATTGGTGCATCCCAAGAAAGTGACTCCAAAGTAGATGCATCCCTTAAATTAGACCCGGGTGCAGAGGCATCCGGAAAATTTGCCTGCATCGGATGCTTTCCCAAAATATTTACTAAATAACAGTTTACAAACGGAGGTTACCGTAATGAATAGAAAAAATGATAACGGTCAAACCGGTTTGGTCTTTTTCCCTGCTTTCGATTGGGCCATTTCTCCAACCCACCCGGAGCGGGAGGAAAGACTCCTTTATACCAGAGACCAGCTTTTTGAAGAAGGAATCATGGATTTACCCCAAATTCTCCAGTTAGAACCCCGGCTTTGTAGCTTAAAGGATATAGCCCGGGTGCACTTTTGCGTTCCCAATATTGAAGCCCAGGCTACCGAAGCCCATTTAATCGCCGCGGGAAGCGCCATTGCCATCGCTGATTCCTTAATGCAAGGAGAGATAAAAAACGGGTTTGCCCTGGTCCGGCCTCCGGGCCATCATGCCATGCGGGTTGCCCATGGCAACAGGGGCTTTTGCAATATAAACAATGAGGCCATTATGATTGAATACCTGCGGAAAAAATACGGTCTAAAGCGTATGGCCATAGTGGATACCGATGTTCATCACGGCGACGGAACCCAGGATATTTTTTGGCACGATCCCGATATCCTTTTTATCTCTTTCCACCAGGATGGGCGTACCCTTTATCCCGGGACCGGTTTTATGAACGAAGCCGGAGGACCCCTGGCTTTAGGCACAACCATTAATATTCCGTTACCGCCGGGAACAACCGATGAAGGTATCCTGTTCGTCCTGGATGAATTGGTCTTGCCTATTTTAAAGGAGTTCCAGCCCGAGTTGATTATTAATTCGGCTGGACAGGACAATCATTTCACGGATCCCCTGGCCAATATGAGTTTTTCCGCCCGTGGCTATGCGACCTTAAATGAAAAACTTAGGCCTGATATCTGTGTCTTGGAAGGCGGTTATTCGGTAGAAACGGCTCTTCCTTATGTCAATATGGGCATTATCATGGCCATGGCCGGCATTGATTATTCCAATTTATATGAGCCCAATTATAAACAGGAAAACTTTAAAGAAAACCCAAAGCGGATGAAGATACTGGAAGAAATAGTAAAACAACAGTATGAATTGTTTTCCAGGAGGGAAGAACTGCAAGACGTTTCCAGGAAAAAAGCGGGTTCATTCATGGAAAGGCAACGGCATATCTACTATGATACCGATGGCATCACTGAAGTGCAGCAAGAAAAACTTAAAGTCTGCAACCGGTGTCCGGGGTTTATAACCATCTATTCCCACGCCTCCCACGGTTGGAGCAAAGGGGAAAGGGTATTCTGTATAAGTATACCCAACCAGGCTTGTTTCCGTTGTCAGGAGGAAGGCCGAACTCTATATGAAAAAATGTGTAAAGAAAATGAAGGTGAATTCCAATATATTTACCTCCAGGATCGGGTAGAAGATACTCACCGGCAGTATGACTGCAGGAAACAATGGGAAAGGGTTTTATAGAAATTGAACTGTATAAGGATAATGGAGTTAGATTGCGAAAAGTCCTTTAGTAATTTAAACAAATTGGAAAAATTTTCTCCTCACCTACATATATATGAACTAGTTAAAAACCAGAGGTGAGGTAAAAAGTTGTGAAGATATTGGTTACCGGGGGAGCGGGGTTTATCGGTTCCCATACCGTTGAAGCATTATTAAAAAGCGGTCATGAAGTAGTTATTGTGGACAACTTGCGGACTGGTAAAGTGGTCAATAAAAATGCTGCTTTTTATCAGGTAGATATTTGCTCGGAGGACTTAGAAAAAGTTTTTTTCTTGGAAAAACCGGACTATGTAATCCATCTGGCCGCTCAGGTAAGTGTCCGGGAATCCATGACTGATCCGTGGACTGATTGCCAAATAAATATCTTAGGGATCGTAAATTTACTCAATCACTGTGTCAAACATGAAATAAGAAAAGTTGTTTTTGCCTCCTCGGCGGCGGTATATGGTGTTCCGGAAGTGCTGCCTATATCTGAAGAACATCAGACCCTACCGGTATCTTTTTATGGTTTAAGCAAATTTTGCGCCGAAAATTATTTAAAAATATATAAACTGCACATGGGACTGAACTATACCGTTTTAAGATATGCCAATGTCTATGGCCCAAATCAACTTTTTTCCGGCGAGGGCGGGGTAGCGGCAGTTTTTATCGATAGGCTTTTACATAATCGTACACCGGTGATTTTCGGCACCGGTGAGCAGTCCAGAGATTTTATTTATGTTGGTGACGTAGCCAGAGCCAATGTTCTGGCCCTAAGCTCCGGGGATAATTTAATTTTAAATGTCAGTACCAATGTAGCGACAACAATAAATGACCTGTTGGACCGAATTTGCTCTCTTATGAATATAAAAGTCAAAGCCCAGTATAGGCCCCCAAAAGAAGGGGACCTAAAGGAAAGTGTTTTAAGTAATGTTGAAGCTAAGAACATTTTGAAATGGGTTCCTGAGTATTCCTTGGAGGAAGGGCTAAAGGAAACCATTAATAACTGGAACGGTTAAAAATTATCCCGTACCACTGTGGTGATACGGGATTATATTTTAGCCGTTTAATATTGCCATAAATTCTTCACCGGTAATGGTTTCCTTTTCCAGAAGGTAGCGAGCCAGTTCATGGAGTTTGTCTTGGTTGTCTTTTAGGATATTTATGGCTTTCTCATGGGCTTTTTTAATTATGGAGATTACCTCCTGATCTATTCTGCTGGCGGTTTCCGGTGAGCAGGCCAGAGTGGCATCGCCTCCCAGGTATTGATTGTTTATGGTTTCTAAAGCGGTCATATCGAAGTTTTCACTCATGCCGAAACGGGTAACCATGGCCCTGGCCAGCCTGGTAGCCTGCTCAATATCATTAGCGGCGCCGGTAGTTACGGTGTTGAAGATTAATTCTTCGGCAGCCCGGCCCCCGGTAAGGGTGGCAATTTTATTGAAAGCGGCTTCTTTAGTCAGCAGTCTATGCTCATCTTCTTCTACCTGCATAGTGTAGCCCAATGCTCCCGATGTTCGGGGAATAATGGTAATTTTGTGCACCGGAGCCGAATCCTTTTGTTTTGCTGCTACCAGGGCATGACCGATCTCATGATAGGCAATAATTTCCTTTTCTTTGGGGGAAATGACGGCGTTTTTCCGTTGGTAGCCGGCAATTATAACTTCTATGCTTTCTTCTAAGTCACTTTGGGTAACCATAGTCCTGCCGCAGCGTACTGCCCGTAAGGCCGCTTCGTTAACTATATTGGCCAGATCCGCCCCTGAAGCGCCGGAAGTAGCCCGGGCAATGGCATTAAAGTCAACGTCATCGGCCAGTTTAACCTTTTTGGCATGGACTTTGAGGATTGCTTCCCGGCCTTTAAGGTCAGGCAGTTCTACGGGGATTCTCCGGTCAAATCTACCGGGACGAAGCAGGGCTTTATCCAATATTTCCGGACGGTTGGTAGCCGCTAAAATTACCACTCCTTTGTTTCCGTCAAAACCGTCCATTTCAGTCAGCAGCTGATTCAAGGTTTGTTCCCGTTCGTCGTTACCGGGGAAACCGGAGCTGTCTCTTTTTTTACCAATGGTGTCAATCTCGTCAATAAATACGATGCAAGGAGCCTTTTCTGCCGCTTGTTTAAAGAGGTCCCGGACTTTAGCTGCACCCATACCGACAAACATTTCCACAAATTCAGAACCGGAGATGGAAAAAAAAGGGACCTTGGCTTCTCCGGCAACTGCCTTGGCTAAAAGGGTTTTGCCCGTACCGGGAGGGCCTACCAGCAGAGCCCCTTTGGGCAGAGTTGCACCGATTTTTGTGTATTTGTCGGGATCATGCAGAAAATCTACTATTTCAGACAAAGCTTCTTTGGCTTCATCCTGTCCCGCCACATCATCAAAGGTTATACCGGTTTCTGCTTCTACATAGATTTTGGCATTGCTTTTTCCAAAAGTCAGGACATTTCCTCCCATCCGGTTGGCAAGCTGGCGGGAAAATAACTGGCCGAGGCCGATAAAAAACAGGAGAGGGAGAATCCAGGATATAATGAAATTAACCAAAGGAGAATTCTGTTCGGGAATTACCGAAGTAAAATGTATTTCATTTTTACTGTTATAGAGGCGGTTGACTAAGTCAGGATCGTTCATGGCTTTGGTGACATATATTGTTTCCTGACCGTTATTTACAACAGTGTAAAAAATCTCTTTTTGTGCTTCGTGAACTTCCACAGAAGTTACTTTACCGCTGTCCACCGCTTCTAAAAAGGTACCGTAATCCACCTCAGTCACTTTCCGGTTATTAAACAGAGGGAAAACCAAGGTGTTTAACAGCATGATGACGGTAATGGCAACGATATAGTAATAAATGAGGGGTTTTCTGGTGTTCTTTTCCTCTTTCATATGGTGTCCTCCAATTATTGAAGATAACTCTTATTTTGCTCCGCTTAACCTATGGACAAAGAGTATAAAAACCTTTACTTTATTAAATTTAT
This sequence comes from Clostridia bacterium, assembly GCA_012720075.1. Lineage (GTDB taxonomy): Bacteria > Bacillota > Peptococcia > Peptococcales > BICA1-8 > JAAXZE01. The sequence continues at coordinate 6,738 of JAAXZE010000100.1, read as the reverse complement.
TTCTTCTAATATTTCTTTCATTTTTTTGATTCCGTCAAGAATAACGGCAAAGTCTTCTTCACTCTTTTTTTCCAATACAGGAACCAGTTTCTGATGAATGGCCTTTTCGATTTCTTTTAAGGTGTCCTTACCATAGTCAGTCAAGGCAAGGTTCACTACCCTTTCATCGGTGGCATCTCTTTGCCTCACAATAAAACCGGATTTTTCCAACTTTTTGCACAGGGTAGAAGCATTTCCGCTGCTTCCGATAATGTTAATGAGGCTGCCCACCGTTGCTTTTTCGTTGCGATAAATTTCCGTCAACACTCTGACTTGCAAAGTAGTAAGCCCAAAAGACTCGATAATGGGGCGAAAAGCATTGTCTAAGGCCTGAGTTAGTAATTTGGAGAAAGCCTCCAGCTCCGACTTAAATTCCATGCTGTTCATACTGAACCTCCCAAAATGTTTTTTATAAATATCTATAAGAAAAAATATCTCTATAACAAAGATATTATATTATATATATTTTTTTGTCAATAGATTGTTAGGACAATAAATTGGGTATAGATGTCTGCCCAAGGAATAAGGTAAAATAGGTTAGAGGTGGTAGGAAAATGGGGAAAATTTTGAAGAATGATTGGGCTGAATATCTGGAAGAGGAGTTTAAAAAGGATTATTATTTGGAATTGCGTCGCTTTTTGATAGAAGAATACAGGCGGCATGTGGTTTACCCGGATATGTACGACATTTTTAATGCTTTGCACTATACAGCCTATTCAGATACCAAGGTTGTTATTCTAGGACAGGATCCTTATCATGGCCCCGGACAAGCTCATGGGCTAAGCTTTTCGGTGAAACCGGGGATTACCTCGCCACCTTCACTGCAAAACATTTTTAAGGAATTAAAGGATGATTTAGGTTGTCCTATTCCCAATAACGGGTATTTAGTGGATTGGGCCAAGCAAGGGGTGTTGCTTTTAAACACCGTTCTTACCGTTCGGCAGGGCATGCCCAATTCCCATCGAGGAAAGGGATGGGAGCAATTTACCGACCAAGTTATCCGGACCTTGAACAACAGGGAGAAACCCGTGGTCTTTATCTTGTGGGGGAAAAATGCCCAGGATAAAAAGAGTTTAATCACTGCCCCCCGGCATTTTATAATTGAATCCCCCCATCCCAGTCCTTATTCGGCCAACAGAGGTTTTTTCGGCAGCCGGCCTTTCTCCAAGGCCAATACTTTTCTTAAAAGTATCGGCAGTAAAGAAATTGAATGGCAGATAAGGGATATTTAACTAACAAAAAAACCGGCCAAGCCGGTTATTTTTGTATTTGCGCTAACAACCTATCAATATCTAAACTTTCCCCGGAGATTTCTTCGATTAAACCTTTATCCCCTTGAACACTTATTTCCGGTTGGATAGGCAGGGCGCCCAAAAAAGGTATGTTATACTCTTGGGCCATTTCTTTTGTTTTACCTTCACCGAAGGGATATATTTTTTCCCGGCAGCCGGGGCATTGAATAAAGCTCATATTTTCTACCAGGCCCAGAATTTTGATGTTCATTTTTTTGGCCATATTGATGGCTTTTCTTACCACCATATTGGCCAAGTCCTGAGGCGAAGAAACGATGACCACGCCGGTTAAAGGCAGGTTTTGCAGTACGGTAAGCGGAGCATCCCCTGTTCCCGGCGGTAAATCAACTAAGAGATAATCCAAATCACCCCAGATTACTTCATTCCAGAACTGTTTGATTACTCCGGAGATAACCGGTCCGCGCCAGATTACCGGTTCGTCTTCATGGGGCAGTAATAAATTGATGGACATGATTTTAATACCGCCTTTGCTCTTTACCGGAAGTATTCCGGATTCGGTACTTTGCGGCAAGCGTTGAACACCGAACAGCTTGGGTATGCTGGGTCCGGTTATGTCGGCATCTAAAATTCCAACCCTAGATCCTTTTTGTTTTAAGGCAGAGGCCAACAGGGAAGTCACCGTTGATTTTCCGACGCCTCCTTTGCCACTCATCACGGCTATTACATGCTTAATATCATTTTGGGGATGTTTGTTTTCTTTGGTTTCTTCTTTGCCAGGACAGGCAGCAGCGTTATTAGCGGAACATTTGTCGGAGTAATGGCTGCAGTTTTTTGAACAGTTACTGGACATTAAAAACACCTCTTGTTCTGGTTGAATATTTAACCAATCCCATTATAAAATCGTAATGCGCATATATCAATAAAGTTTTTGCTTCAGCGTGAATATTATATTCTATTAACGGAAGAATTAAACCCTATACTTTCAGGCCGTGGTTCTTGTCCTTTGCCAAAAGTTTAGGGCTGGGAGGTAATTTTTTTGTTTGATAAAAGGAAATTATTTTTTCTGTTTACGATAGCTGTCATTATTTTGTGCTTGTTTGGCTGCAGCGCTCAAACAGGCAAGGAAAGCGGCTCCCCTGCCTTTGATAATCAGAAAGAAACCGTTTACCCGGACCGTGGCAATCTGGAAGTGCATTATCTGGATGTCGGTCAAGGGGACAGTATATTAATTAAACTACCCAACGGAAAAAATATTCTCATTGACGCCGGGACTAACGGCGCCGCCCAAACCGTATCCGGCTACTTAGGAAGTCTTGGTATTAATAAATTAGACTATGTAATTGGCACTCATCCCCATGAGGATCATATCGGCGGAATGGATGTCATAATCAAAGAATTTGCTATCGGTGATGTTTATTTGCCCAAAGTCGGTCATACCTCAAAGTCCTTTGAGGACCTTCTGACGGCCATCAAAGAAAAGGGGTTGAAAATCAAAGAGGCCAAAAGTGGAATTTCCTTGGATTTGGGTAATGAGGTCATGGGGATTTTTCTTGCCCCCAATGGTTCAGAGTATGAAAACTTGAATGATTACAGCGCCGTATTGAAGTTAACCTATGGGGAAACGGAATTTATTTTTACCGGTGATGCCCAAGGAAAGTCGGAGGAGGAAATGCTCCTTATGGCGCCGGTCCCTTTAACTGCCGATGTTTTAAAGGTAGGACATCATGGAAGTTTTACTTCCACCGGACAGCTTTTTTTGGATAAGGTATCTCCTAAATATGCCGTTATATCGGCGGGCAGGAATAATGAATACGGGCATCCCCACCGGGAAATACTAGAAAGATTGGAAAAGAATAATATTAAGGTATTCCGAACCGATTTGGAAGGGACAATTATTGCCGTAAGTAACGGAAAAGAGATTATTTTTAACGTTGAACGGACCGCAACAGCCTCTTCCCAGGAAACAGCAGGGTTAATAAAGATAGCGGCCGTTGATTTGGTACAAGAACTGGTTGTAATTCAAAATATGGGCTCAACTTCGGTGGATATGAGCGGGTGGAAGCTGGTAAGCCGGAAAGGAAATGATGAATTTGTTTTCCCGGAAAATTTTGTTCTTAAAGCGGGGAGAAGTGTTAGGATTGTCAGCGGACCTGGTGCCGCCCCGGGGAAAGATACAATCGTGTGGACCACCAAAAACATCTGGAACAATTCCGGTGACCCGGCAGTCTTATATGATGAAAAGGGGCAGGAAATATCAAGCATGCCGTAGAAAAGTTGGAATGTTTGAAAGGAGCTTTGCTCCGTGCTACAGAATAAAGGTTAAGGTTGAGGTTTCGCTTCGCTAGGTTGAGGTAAAAGTGACATTGTGTCGCCGTTACGTCGTGACACCGATATTTAATAATTCTCAACTCTCCATTCTCAATTCTCCATTGTTTAAGCTATCGGCTACCGGCCATAATAAAGGGGGGGCAACCATGTTCATTATTGATAGGTTTGAAGGTGACTGGGCTGTAATTGAATATCAAAACAAGACCTTTAATATTCCCAGAGAGCTTTTACCCGGCGGTTCCCAAGAAGGAGATGTGTTGACCGTAGAGATCTCCCTCAATAAAAAGGCAACAGAGGAAAGACGGGACAGAATTCAGGGTTTAATGGATGATTTGTTTAATTAAAGGGGTAATTTTATATGATGTGGGCTTTGATTGGTTCGGCTTTGCTTCTCATAGTGTTGGGCGCTCTTGTGCGGAGGCCTAATTGGTACTGGTTAATTTCCGGATATAATACCATGTCCAAAGAGAAAAAAGAAAAGGTAGACATCAAGGGCTTAAGCGCTTTTCTGGGAAATATGCTATATTTAATGGCAGCCATTTTTCTGGCCGCTTCTATAGCTTACCTTTTGGATCATCCCCTTATATTCTTGGGTATTATTTCTTTAACTTTTCTCCAGATAATTTACATGTTAATTAAGGCCCAGAAATATGACGGTAATAGCAAAAATCCCGATGGTTCCTATAAGCTTCATGTGAAATTGCTTATTGGTTTTTTAATTATGGTTTTCATTGGTGTGGGTGCTTTAATGTATGTATCTATGCTGCCGGTAAATATTGCAGTCAACGACCAATATTTGCAGATTGAGGATGTTTTATACGGCAGGAAGGTAAAATGGGAAGAAATTGAAAAAGTAACATTGGAAGATGAACTGCCCAAAATTGAAGCCAGGACTAACGGAGCAAGCATAGGCGAAATACATAAAGGGAATTTTCGTCTTGAAGGGAAAAAAAGAGCGGTACTATTTGTTGTCAGCAACCACCCGCCATATATTTTTATTGAAAGAAAACAGGGGCTAATCATTATAAACGATAAAGACCAAGAGGTTACTATGGAATTCTATAATCGTATCATGGAAAAAATGAAGAGTAAAAATTAACATTAAAATAACCTCAATCAAATTTGATTGAGGTTATTATTTTAATAGATGTTCAACTCCGGAGTTTTTAGCTATTGCATAATATAGTTTTAATATTCAGTAGAATCTTATCAATTTTCTTTAAGCCACTTTACAAATAATACTGTCGAGAATATTAGAGATAATACTATCAATGATAAACCTATTATAATCGGTACATATGTACAAGCCAAAATCATCTCATTTGATGTTGACCATATACTTGCACCTGCCGGTCGCGATAAACTCGTTGCTATGTCTCTCCCTTTAAGAAATCCAATAAATGTGATTAGATTACCGCTTAAAAACAGGCTGACGGTTAATATGATTGCTTGCTTGAGCTTTAAGGGCATTCGTTTATCCTCCTTATTTTTATCTAAACATTTTCTTTCTTTATTCATTATAACATATCCCTAGGCTGTTGCACCCGTATTTACACAATATTTATTTGAAATTCACCACAATGATAACCTCTATAATGCAAACTTCATTATAAAATAAAGAAAAGCAGCAGTTTTCTCCTAAGAGTTTTACTGCTGCTTTATTAAATTTCTTTGCAATTTTTAATTTTCAATACATCAAATTAAGCCGGAATTATTTATTTGCTAAATCTTTATTTTTAATGTCGGTTATCAGCATATGACCGGGAGAATGGGTAATTAAAAGCTCCGGTTTTACTTCCATAGCCACCGCCTGGGGGGTTACGCCACAGGCCCAGAAGACCGGTACTTCGTCTTCTTTAATGGTGACGGCATCGCCGAAGTCGGGCTTATTAATATCTTTAATGCCGATTTGGGACGGGTCGCCGATATGTACAGGCGCTCCATGGACAGCGGGGTATTGGGCGGTAATAAGGGTGGCTTCCACAACCCTGGAATAATGGATGGGCCGCATGCTTACAACCATTGGGCCTTCGAAAATACCGGCCTTATTGCACCTGATGTTGGTGATGTACATGGGAACATTGCAATTTTCTTCGATATGGCGGATAGGAATGCCGGCTTCCATTAAAGGGGCTTCAAAGGTAAAACTGCAGCCTATAAAAAAGGTTACCAGGTCATCTCGCCAGTATTTTTCGATATTGGTTACTTCAGCAACCGGCTCTCCATATTGATAAACCCGGTATTTGGGAATAACAAAACGGATGTCGTCACCTTTAGCACAGATGCCGGAGATATACCGGCCCGGTTCCATCACTTCCAGAATGGGACAGGGCTTGGGGTTTCGCTGGGCAAAGACCAGAAAATCAAAGGCCAGTTCTTTGGGTAGGACTACCATATTGGCCTGGGCATAGCCCGGACAAAAACCGGAGGTTGGTTGGACCAGTTTGTCCTCCTTGATTAAACTTCGTACATAGGCAGGAGTAGCTTCCCGCAGGGTCAGTTCTTCCACTTTTACAGCCTCCTAAAATATAGTTTGTTTAAAAAATATTATTTTTGCAATAATTCTATACCTTTTTTAAAAAATAAAGAAGCAAATCACCTTAAAATCACCCTGGCTTTTTTGGGGGTAATCACTCCGGGGGTGATTACAATATTAAAATAATGGTTTATTATGAGGACATAAAGGATAAGGGATTTAACCCATGAGATTAGGAGTTGCTTTGTGTGAGATATTCCTTTTTAAATTGTTTTAACAAGAAAAAAGAAACTAAAGGCTATAAAAAATTGATTAATAAATATTTAAGAGAAGGATATCTAACAGTCAGCGAAGTTGAAAAATATGGCAGGAGAGACGAAAAAATATTAATCGGTTTAGGAAAAACCAGAATGTTAACCAAGAGAATGGAAGACAGGTTAAAGGAGCAATTATAAGAAGCGGCCAAATTGATGGTCGCTTCAAACTGTTGACAAAGTTATAAATAAATATGTAGCAAAAAAGGCTATGAGATTTATTATCATAAGAAAAGCATTAGCGAGATTGAATAGAAAGAACGCAGGTGGCTGAGGATTAGAATTATCAACTGTTTAATCCGGCACTTAATTGAAACTATTAATTTTG
>JAAXZE010000099.1 GCA_012720075.1 Clostridia bacterium | reverse complement strand
AGCATGGACTGTTGTCATTAAGCCGCTTTTGATGGTTAAGTTATCATTAAGAACTTTAACAATTGGCGCAAGACAGTTGGTTGTGCAAGAAGCATTGGAAACGATATGATGGTTTTCGGGGTCATATATTTTTTCATTGACACCCATGACAATAGTGGCATCGACGTTTTTACCGGGAGCAGTTATAATAACCTTTTTAGCTCCGTTTTTAAGATGGACGCCGGCTTCTTCACCTGTTTTAAACTTTCCTGTAGATTCGATCACAATATCCACGCCTAGTTTTCCCCAGGGAAGATTTTCGGGGTTTCTGTCTGATAACAGTAGTACTTCTTTCCCGTTGATGAGCAGGCCGTTTTCTGTAGCTTTAACATCGCCTTGAAAAGTTCCATGGGTAGAATCATATTTCAACAGATGGGCAGAGGTTTTAGGGTCTGCCGTACTATTTACCGCAATTACTTCTATATCATCTCTTTCTATAGCAGCTCTCAGGCAAAGCCTGCCAATTCTTCCAAAACCGTTAATTCCAATTTTCGCTACCATTTTTTAATACCTCCGTATTTTTAGTTTTGAAAAAGATAAAAAATACATAATATTATTCTCCTTTTTAATAAGGAATCCTTGTCATTAATAATAAATTATGCTTATATATGAGTAATAATTCCGGGATTTTTGACGACCCAATGGGACAAAAAATGTCCCAAAACTAATAATTGTATTATATTTATATTACCGACCGATAAAAAAGGTTCAAATAAAACCAATTTAAAGCAATTTATTGAAAAAGTTTTTTATTGTGTAAATAATTGGTTGTTGCAATTACTTTTTCAAGGTAATATATATGGTAGATAGTTGTGGGAAAAATAGGTTAGATTGGCTTTTGTAAATCAATGTAAAAAAATATAGAGGATATTGGGAGTGATGCAATTGACTAGTGGACAAAAAAGGAGAGTTGGCATAACCGATACAACTCTGAGGGATGGTCATCAGTCTCTGTTAGCTACCCGTATGAAAACCAAGGATATGTTGCCTATTGCGGAAAAAATGGATGAAATGGGTTTTCATTCATTAGAAGTTTGGGGCGGGGCAACCTTCGATTCTTGTATGCGTTTTTTAAACGAAGACCCCTGGGAAAGATTAAAGGCCCTACGTAAGGCTTTTAAGAAAACCAAGCTGCAGATGTTATTACGGGGGCAAAACCTGGTAGGTTATAAGCATTATGCCGATGACGTTGTCGAAGCTTTTGTTGCCAAGTCCGCAGAACATGGTATCGATATTTTCCGGATATTTGACGCTCTGAACGATGTTCGAAACATGCAAAAAGCTATTGAAGAAGTTAAGAAAAACGGTAAACATGTGCAGGCAACTATTTGTTATACCATAGGCCCCATCTATGATCTTGATTATTATTTGAAATTAGGCAAAGAATTAAAAGAACTTGGCGCCGATTCCATTTGTATCAAAGATATGGCCGGGATATTAACTCCCTATGCTGCTTATGAGCTGGTCTTGGCCCTGAAAAAGGAATTGGCATTGCCTATCCAAATGCATACCCATTATACCAGCGGTATGGGCTCAATGATGTATTTGAAAGCAGTAGAAGCAGGAGCCGATGTTATTGATACGGCCAACTCCGCTTTGGCTTTGGGTACTTCCCAACCGGCTACGGAAACCATGGTTGCCGTTTTAAATGATTCCGGCTATGAAACAGGTATTGATCTGACCCAAGTTAGTTCACTGGCCGAATATTTTAAGGAGGTCAGGAAAAATTATGCCGAATTTGATGTCTATAAAGCCGGCGTTGATGTAAATGTTCTGCGTTATCAGGTTCCCGGCGGTATGCTGTCCAATTTTATCTCCCAGCTAACCCAAGCTAATGCTATGGATAAGTTTGATGAGGTGTTAAAAGAAGTGCCCCGGGTTAGAGAAGATATGGGCTTTCCTCCATTGGTAACTCCATCCAGTCAAATCGTAGGGTCGCAGGCAGTTTTAAATGTTTTGACCGGCGAAAGATATAAAATGGTAACCAATGAGGTAAAAAATTATATGAAAGGTCTTTATGGACGGGCACCCGGTAAAGTCAATGAAGAAGTTAGGAAAAAAATCATAGGTGATGAAAAACCTGTTACCGTTCGCCCTGCTGACTTAATTGAACCTCAAATTGAAGCTGCCAAGAAAGAAATCGGTGATCTGGCTAAGAATATGGAAGAATTATTGATGTACATTCTTTTCCCGCAAGTAGCAAAACCTTTTTTAGAAGGAACTTTGACTGAAGAAAAACCCCAGCCAAAACCGGCTCCAAAAGAAGAGAAAAAACCTGAACCGGAGAAATCAACGGTCACACCAATAAAAACCAATCTTTCCTCCGGTGTCGGCTCTGCAGCCCGCTTTGCTGCCAGCAGGAAGAACATGAGGACCGGGGCCGTTAATTTTAACTTTAACGGTAATATTGAAAAATTAAAAATAGTTGTTGATGGTGAGGGCTATAAACTGGATTTGGGAAAGGAAACTGAAACCAAGGAAGAAAACTTGAAAGTAAATGATCGGTCTTCCGTTAAAGAAAAAACGGTGAAAAAAGAGGTTAAGACCGAAGCCTCTTCCCAAGTCGTTACAGTTACCGCTCCTATGCCCGGCAAGATTTTCAAGATATTACTGGCTGAAGGCAGTCCGGTAAAACAGGGTGATAAAGTCCTGATCCTGGAAGCAATGAAAATGGAAAACGAAATATTAGCCCCTGCCGATGGCATCGTTACAAAGCTGGTCGTTAAAGAAGGAGACGCGGTAAATCCGGGGGATCCGCTGTTTGCAGTTGAATAACAAAAAACTGGTCTTCCTTAGGGAAGGCCAGTTTTTTGCAGATTTTATATAAAATATTTTTCATCGCATAAATCCTGATAACAACGGGGGCAGAGTTCATTACCATTTTTATCGTAAACCGATTTATATTCGGAAAACTGTTCATCAACTAATTCCAGGGATTGACCACATCTAGAGCAGGTGTTTGCATACCCCTCCATAATATTCACCACCTTTTTTTAAGGTCTGAACTTATTATATGTAAAACTAGGCAGGATATGTATCCTTTTGTGCAGAACTATAATTCAGGTTTAAAATGTATTAGTTCTACAGTGCTACAGTTCTACTGTTCTACAGGAAAAAGGTTAAGGTTGAGGTTTCGCTTCGCTAGGTTAAAGTTAATAAAACTGACATCGTGTCACCGTGTCAACGATAAAGATTAAGGTTTCGCTTTGCTAGGTTAGAAAGATGCATAAAAGATTTTTACATTCATCGGATACAGACAGCAGTTTATCCTATAAATATAAACGTGACATCGTTTCACTGATTTTCAGTTGGAAAAGTTGGAATGTTTGAAGAGTTAATAAATGGCGCATTAATAAAGGATGATTTTATGAGAAAAAATTTGGTTTTGCCTTCTTTGGAACAGATAATACAAGAAACCATCAACGCTATCGAAAACGGTAGAAACCAAATCTTTGACATCGCTGAGAATGCACGAATGGAAGCGGAAACAACCCGGGGCAAACTGGAATTGATAAAACTGAAAATTATTAATGTGATTAAAGAACTGGAACGAACAGAAAAGCTGGAAAAGGCCGCCAGGATTCGCTTAATGGAAGTAAGCCGGGATTTAAAAAGGTATAATGAAGATGATATTCACAGGGCTTATCTTAATGCCAGCAATCTTCAGGCAGAAGTAAGAATCCTGCGGAATCAGGAAAAACAGCTCCGAGAGGAAAGGTCCGAATTGGAACGGCAGTATAAAAGACAACTGGATACCGTTAATAAGGCAGAAAAGCTGGTTTCCTCTGTAGGGGTAGCGTTGGATTATCTGCTGAAAAATATTGAAGGTATTAACAGTAAAATAGAAGAGATAGAGGCGCGGGGTAGCTTGGGCTTAAGAATTATTAAAGCCCAGGAAGAAGAACGTAGAAGGGTAGCCCGCGAAATCCATGACGGACCGGCCCAGTCGATGGCCAATATAGTTTTGCGGGCCGAATTTTGTGAAAGGTTGCTGGATAAGGATATTATTTTAGCCAGAAAAGAGATTGGTCAGTTAAAAGAATTGGTGCGAAACAGTCTCAAGGATGTCCGGAAAATTATTTATGATTTAAGGCCCATGGCTTTGGACGACCTGGGTTTGATACCTGCCTTGAAGAGATATATTGAAGACTTTAGTGAAAGATTTAAAATTATGGTAAAGTTCCAACCCTCGGAAACCCATAGTCGACTACCGAATACTATTGAAGTTACAACTTTCCGAGTAATTCAGGAAGCATTACAAAATGTCCAAAAACACTCAGGGGCTACAGAGGTGGTAATAAATTTACTTATTACCCAATGGCAGTTAAGTTTGACCATTGGGGATAACGGTAAAGGTTTTCAGTTAAAAGATATTTTTGCCAATAGTAATCGAGAAGGATATGGGATCCTGGGAATGAAAGAACGGGTGGAACTCTTGGAGGGCCAGTTTGATATTCATTCGGAAATAGGAAAGGGAACCGAAATAAAAATTGTTATCCCTATCCATAGTATTGATGAGGAGTGAATTGTATGGGTATCAAAGTGCTTATTGTTGATGATCATGCCCTATTAAGGGATGGTTTAGTTAAAATTCTTTCTTTGGAAGAGGATCTGGAAATTATAGGTGAGGCCGGAAAAGGGGAAGAAGCTATTGAATTAACCCGCAGGCTAAATCCCGATGTTATTTTAATGGATATTAATATGCCGGGTATGAATGGTATTGAAGCTACCAAAATTATAAAAAAAGAATTCCCTAAGACCGGCATTATAGCTCTTACTATTCATGATGATGAGGAGTATATTTTTGAGCTGGTGCGGGCCGGTGTTTCCGGATATGTTTTAAAGGATATTCAGCCGGAACGGCTAATATCAGCCATATGGGATGTGGCCCAAGGCAAATCGGTCATCCATCCCAACATTACCGCGAAAATTTTGGGAGAATTTAATCGCCTTGCAGGAAGGAAAAGCCGTCTTAGTTCCTGTTTAGAACTAACCATAAGGGAAATGGAAGTATTGGAACTTATTACCAAAGGGATGACCAATAAGGACATTGCTCAAGCCTTATTCATAAGTGAAAAGACTGTGAAAAACCATGTGACCAATATTTTCCGAAAACTGGATGTAAAAGACAGGACCCAGGCGGCATTGTATGCTATCAAAAATAAGTTGGTCAACTTTTAAAAGAATGTAAAAGTGAGTTTTGTCACCCTGACATCGAATTTGCAGTTTTACCCCAGTCACCAATTTCAGGTCTCCGTCATATAATGAAACACCAATGCAGGGATGGGGGCTTTGGTAATGTTGGGACCGGAATGGGTGCTGGCTTCAGAAATTATTCTGTTCTTTCTTTGGTTTGTTTTTGTCGTTTATGAGTATTTATTAAAAAAAGAAGATATTGCTTTGAAATACATATTGGTTGTTGTAGAAAATCAGGAGAAAGCTATTGAGGGGATTATTCGCAAAACGTTGCTAATATTACATAGGTTTACCGAAAGAAGTCAACTGATTGTTATAGATATGCATTCTCAAGATAAAACATGGCAGATTATTACCAAAATGGCGTATCCCAAAAATAACTTTTCTGTTTATAGATTTGCAAACAATGAAGATTTAGATCAACTATTAAATTTTTACGGAAGTGAAAGTTTAGTTTTAGATTACAGATTGTCAAAATAAATATGCAAAATCTTAGAGGTCATATGACCTCTTATACTGTCGACAAAGTTATTATTAAATATGTAGCAAAAAAGACTTTGAGATTTATTATCATAAGAAAAGCCTTAGCGAGATTTTATAAAAAGAACGCAAGGATCTGAGGATTAGAATTATCAACTGTTTGACCCGGCACTTAATTGAAACTATCAATTTTGTATCTTTT
>JAAXZE010000098.1 GCA_012720075.1 Clostridia bacterium | reverse complement strand
TAGGCACAAAAACCTTATCAATAGGAAGATTTGTTTCCAATAGTTCCAACCCGATGGTGCCTTGTCCTTTAATTACTTCATAATCATCATAGGGAGGAATATAAAGATATCCTCTTTCCTGAGAAATCCTGGCTGCCATTTCCAACCGTTCAGTGGACTTAGGGCCTACCATCACTATTTCTGCACCATAAGCCTCAATAGCTTTTATTTTTGCCTGGGGAGCGGTATTGGGTATTACAACAGTGGCTTTTAATTTTTTGGCCTTGGCTATATATGCTACCGCTTGGCCATGGTTGCCGGAAGAAGCCGTTACCAAACCTTTGACCTCTTGCCCATCTAAAGAAGTTACTTTACTGGCAGCTCCCCTGATTTTAAAGGACCCTGTTTTTTGTAAACATTCTGGCTTAATAAAGATTTTATTACCAAAAGCGTCACTCAAGGATTGGGAAAACAATATTCCAGTTTCGTGAATATAGGGACTTATCCGGGCTTTTACCCTTCGATACTCTTCTTGGGAAAACATCCATTTCACCTCATTGGCCTTTTTGCTTAAATATTCTCCAAAGTGAGCCAATAACCTGCTTGCTTTTTGTTAACTATTTACGGTTCCTTTTTGCCTTTAGCAAACATCAATGGCTTTTCTTATTTCCTCCAGTACATTATCTTCTTTTTCAATATTTAGCTGAGTTTTTAGAATATCCCTGGCTTCCTTTTGCTTAAATTGTCCTAAGGACCAGGCGGCTGCAGCCCTGATTTCCGGCCTTGAATCATTTGCCAGTACATTTTTAAGCAAAGGAATGTCTTGGCTATTGCCTTCCTTTCCCAAAATTAAAATGGCATTGCGCTGTAAAATCTTTTTGCCCCGCCAGCTGCCGGACATAAATCCGAACTTTTTTTGGAAATCTCTATTGGAAATATTAATAATTTCCTCTAAAACAGGATTTATCAATTCATAATCAGGTTTAAACTGGCTATGCCAATCATTTCTTTTGTCCTGATTAAAAGGACAAACCAACTGGCAAACATCACAACCATAAATATATTTTTGCCCGGCAATTTTTTCTTTTACCTCATCGGACAAACAGCCTTTGTTCAAAGTCTGAAAACCTAAACATTTTTGGCAATTAATTGTCCAATTATCATCTATAATTGCATCCATTGGACAGGCCTTAAGACATCTATTGCACTGACCGCATTGATTTGACACAGGACGGTCGGGTTCCAGCGGCAATGTTGTTATGAGCTCCCCCAAAAAGACAAAAGACCCATACTCTTCAGTTATTAAACTCCCGTTCTTGCCTAACCATCCTAAGCCCGCCCGATAAGCTACTGCTCTGTCCGAAAGTGGGCCTGTATCCACCATAATTAAAGTCCCTGCCCCCGGCTCTTTTGATTTTATAAACTGCTCCAGTTTCACCAGTTTTTCTCTGAGCACCAAGTGATAATCCTGTCCCCATGATGCCCGACAAAACAACCCTCTGGCCTTTTTCGAATCTAAAGTGCAATCAGGCAACCGGGAAGGATAAGCGAGAGCCACGGAAATTATAGATTGGACCCCCGGTAAGGATAGCGCCGGATCAAGGCGCAAATTTAAATTTTTTTCTTCGAATCCGGAATTATATCCTTTGCTTTGATGTTCCCTAAGAATTTTTTCAATATTCCAAAAAGGCTCACCGGTGGTAAAGCCTATTTTATCTATGCCGATATCTTTTGAATAGGAAATGATTTGATTTTTTATATCTTGCCATTTATCCAATCTATCATCTCCCTTAAAATATAAAATTAAGG
>JAAXZE010000097.1 GCA_012720075.1 Clostridia bacterium | reverse complement strand
GGTAAATACACGAGCAAAAAGCACTCGCCCTTGACATCCAGGAACTACATATCGCTTGATCAGGGAATTTACAAAATATGGTGGGCATTTAAACTTGCAATTTATAATAAATAATTACATATAAATAACATATTGACAATAAATAGACTATAGTGCATAATTAATGAAAATTTAATATTAATAATAGAGGCGCGGGTATTAAGAGTATGTACAACGAGCCGGCCGGGCGATGAAGGGTACAGAAAGGAATATTCGCCGAAGTGGGGACTTCCGGCAGAAGTCTTTGCTGGGTCTGCAGTGAATAACTGCAGGACTGTCACTCTGATTCCAGGGTGGAGCGCTATTTCGTAAAGAGGTAAAAGAAGATTCTTTTGCCGTTAAACGGTTTACGGTGTGCTCGTAACCGTTTTTTTTATAAAAAAAGGAGGATTAAAGTGGTACAAAAAAAATTGCCTTTTACCAAAGAACAACTGGAAGCTATAGTTAGTGAGTACGGCACCCCTTTTCATATTTATGATGAAAAGGGAATTAGAGAAAACGCCAGGAAACTGGTGGCAGCTTTTTCTTGGGCACCGGGCTTTAAAGAGTATTTTGCCGTTAAAGCGGCTCCTAACCCCTATTTATTGAAGATTTTAAAAGAGGAAGGCTTTGGTGCCGACTGCAGTTCTTTGCCGGAATTGATTTTGGCCGAGAAGGTCGGTTTAACCGGGCACGAAATCATGTTTACTTCCAATAATACTCCGGCCGACGAATATGTTAAGGCCAAAGAGTTGGGAGCCATAATTAACCTGGACGATATTACCCATATTGATTTCCTGGAAAAACACGCAGGCATCCCTGAATTTATTTCTTTCAGGTATAACCCCGGCCCCCTAAGAGGCGGTAATGCCATTATCGGCAGACCTGAAGAAGCCAAATACGGTTTGACCCGCGAGCAAATCTTTAATGCATACCGGATAATGCGGGATAAGGGCGTCAAAGGCTTTGGCATTCATACCATGGTTATTTCCAATGAATTGGACCCCAATTATTTTATTGAAACAGCCAAGATGATGTTTGAGTTGATCCTTGAACTGCACCAGAAACTGGGGATAAATTTTGAGCTGGTTAATTTTGGCGGCGGCATCGGAATTCCTTATCGTCCGGAACAGGAGCCTGTTGATTACCAAATAATTGGACAGGGTGTTAAAAAACTCTATGAAGAAATAATTGAGGCAAACGGTTTGCCGCCCCTTAAATTAGCCTTGGAATGCGGCCGCGTTATAACCGGACCCTATGGTTATCTGGTAACCAGAGCCATACACAGGAAAAATATTTACAAAAATTATATTGGTGTGGATGCCTGTATGGCCGATTTAATGCGGCCCGGTATGTACGGAGCTTATCATCATATAACCGTTGTAGGAAAAGAAAATGCACCTCATGACCGCATTTATGACGTAGTAGGCAGTCTTTGTGAGAACTGCGATAAGTTTGCCGTTGACCGCAATTTGCCGGAAATTGAAATGGGCGATCTGTTAGTTATTCATGATACCGGCGCCCATGGACATGCAATGGGTTTTAACTATAACGGAAAACTGCGGTCTGCAGAGCTTCTGTTGAGGGAGGACGGCAGTGTGGAACTCATAAGAAGACGGGAAACCATTGACGATTATTTTGCTACACTAGATTTTTCAAGACTGTAAGTATGAGGAAGCCAAGGGCTTCCTTTTTTTACGCAAATTAGCTATTAAAGATGTTCTAAAGTAAAAAGGTTGAGGTTTCGCTTCGCTAGGTTAAGGTTAATAATAAACGTGATATCGTATCATAATTGATGCATCCGATGAAAGTAAGCCTTTGAGGATGTATCTGCTTTAATGCAAAATGCAAGATGCATCCGATGCATGCCAATTTAAATTGATGCATCTCTAAAAATTTGCCCAAAAGATGATGCATCCTTAAAGCTATACTTAGATGTGAATGCTTCAGGAATTATTTTACAGGCATGGGATACAGCCCAATAAGTCACCTTAAATCTACTCACACTTACTCACTAACACACTTATACACTTAAGTTGTACTGTGTCACGATGACACGATGGCACGAATCCTAGTCGCTAGTCACCAGCCTCCGTCACTAATTGTTGCGTAATTCCCCTTCATTTGTGGTATACTCATAACATCGGAAGAAAGACATTTTTGGCGATACATTCCAGGCAAGAGACAAGAAAATCGACGTCACAGTGACACATCTTAAAAATTTTACATGCATCAGAAAAGGGGAAATAAGTAATCATGGATAAAGTTACTTTAATTGCTACAGCCGCTTTCGGATTGGAGGCAGTAGTAGCCCATGAGTTAAAGAATTTAGGATATACGGAAGTCCAGGTGGAAAACGGAAAGGTTACTTTTGAGGCCGATTTAATGGCTTTGGCAAGGACCAATCTGTGGCTGAGAACCGCCGACCGGGTTAGATTAAAGGTGGGTGAATTCCAGGCCACCAGTTTTGAAGAGCTGTTTGAAAAAACCAAGGCTTTACCCTGGGCCGATTTTATTCCTGAAAACGGAGCTTTTCCGGTGGAAGGCAAATCGGTTAAATCCCAGTTATTCAGCGTATCTGACTGTCAGGCCATTGTAAAAAAGGCCGTTGTGGAAAGCTTAAAGAAAAAATATAAAAAGGAATGGTTTGAGGAAACCGGTCCTCTCTATAAAATAGAAGTGGCCCTGCTTAAAGACATTGCAACTCTAACCATCGATACCAGCGGCCCCGGGCTCCATAAACGGGGCTACCGGGATTGGATCGGTGCGGCGCCCATCAAGGAAACTCTGGCCGCAGCCTTAATACTTCTCAGCTATTGGAATCCCGACCGGGTTTTGGTTGATCCGTTGTGTGGCTCAGGGACCATTCCCATTGAAGCTGCTTTAATAGGAATGAATATTGCCCCCGGCATGAACAGGACCTTTGCCTGTGAGGACTGGCCCCTCATTCCTCGGAAAATCTGGCGGGAGGCCAGGGCCGAAACCCATGATTTGGCCCGTTATGACCGTAAACTCAGCATTATGGGTACGGACATCGACGGGGAGATTTTGAAGGTGGCCCGCCGCAATGCCCGGGAAGCCGATGTAGCCGATCAAATTCATTTCCAAGAGATGGCTTTAAAGGACTGGCACAGTTCCAAAAAATACGGAGTAATAATCTGCAACCCTCCCTATGGTGAACGACTAAGTGAACGGCGGGAGGTAGAAAAACTTTACCGGGAGATGGGCAAGGTCTTTAATGCTCATGACACCTGGTCTTATTATGTAATAACTTCCCATAAGGATTTTGAAAAATTATTCGGCCGCAAAGCCGATAAAAAACGAAAACTTTATAACGGAGCCATGGAAACCCATTATTATCAGTTTTTTGGGCCCAAACCGCCGAAGGCTAATGGAGAATTGAGAATGGAGAGTTGAGAATTACTTTGGTTAATGTAGATACGGGGATGTCACGCAAATAAGAAAACGGGCATATGCCCGTTTTCTTATTTGCCGATAAACAATTGGGTATACATTTTTCCGTAGGGTCCGCCGTTAACAATGCCAATACCGATATGGGTAAAGCTGCTGTTTAAAATGTTTTTGCGGTGACCTTCACTGTTCATTAAGTTTTTATGGGCTGTAGCAACGGAAGATGCTCCTGCCAAGTTTTCACCGGCTGTTTTATAGGAAACCCCGTATTTTTTCATCATATCAAAGGGGCTGCCGTAAGTAGGTGAAGTATGGCTGAAGTAATTTTTATCAATCATGTCCTGGCTTTTCATCCGGGCCAGTTTAACCAATTGCATGTCCACTTCCAATGGTTTTAGACCTTGTGCCTTTCTTTCCTGGTTGACCAGGTTAATCATTTGTTGCTCATCGGCTGTTAATCCTGTGGTAGGAGCCGGTGTTGCAGGTTCTTCAGGCTTGGGAGCGGGCTGTGTTGGTTCAGGTTTAGGTTGTGTCGGCGTTTGCGGATTTGTGCCATACCAGTTCCAGTAGTTATAATTATAAGAAGGGGTGTATTTGTAGTAACTATTATAATAAGGTTGGTAATAGCTTCCGGTATTATAGTTGTAGTTATAAACAGGGTAGTAACTGTAAGCAAAGGCCATACTGGAAAAAACTAATGAGAAAAGAACCGCCAACAGTAGAGTAAATTTAATTTTTTTAGACATAAAGATCCTCCATTCTGATTAAAATTTTTATAAGCGGTCATTGTCCAATTCTACAAAAAGAAATTATACCAGGCAGCTTAAGGTTAATGACTAAAAAATTATTTGTTGTTAATAAAATATTTCTGATCTAATTTGAACAAGAAAATTTAACCATTGGGCCTGGATAATTCCTCCAAATAACCTGACAGTGACCATTTGAGGAAAAAAGTATACCAGTGAAGCTTAACTCATCTTAACATACAACAACTTGCATTTCATTAGTCGAGTTGTGGGCGGACTGGAAATTTTTTCACATTTTTATTGGGCAGTATGGATTTTTTGCAGGATATTTGGGCTGGAAAGAGAAGTTAATATTAGAATATTTAAAAAATGAGGAGGTAAGGTTATGCCAAACAAAGAAATGTTGTTAATCCCAGGTCCGACTCCTGTTGTTGATGAAATTTATGAAGCTTTGGCCGGTGAAACAAGAGCCCATACTGATCCTCGATTTGTGGCCAGTTTCAGAAACAGCTTGGATATGACGAAGAAAATGTTTAATACTGACGGGGAAGTTTTTATTTTCGCCGGTTCCGGAACTCTAGCAATGGAAATGGCCATTGTCAATACTGTAGCTCCAGGAGAAAAATTATTGGTGGTCAGCCATGGTTACTTTGGTGACCGCTTCATTGCTTTGGCTCAAGCCTTTGGTATTGAGGTTGAGGCTGTACAGGCCCATTGGGGTACCCATATTGATCCGGCCTTAGTAGAGGCCAAACTTAACGAGAAACCCTTTAAGGCGGTTACCGTTACCCATGTTGATACTTCAA
Source organism: Clostridia bacterium (assembly GCA_012720075.1). GTDB lineage: Bacteria > Bacillota > Peptococcia > Peptococcales > BICA1-8 > JAAXZE01. The sequence goes on along the minus strand of JAAXZE010000097.1, from coordinate 11,880 downwards.
CGGGAGTAATTGCTGATTTAGAGAAATTAGTTCCAATAGTCAAGAAATCCGGAGCGTTGTTTATTCTTGATGGTGTTTGTGCTACTGCTGCCGTAGAAGAGGATATGAGCAAAGAATATGGCAATAGTAATTATAAGATTGATGTTGTTCTTACCGGTTCTCAAAAGGCCATAGGGGTTCCTCCCGGCTTAGGAATAGTGGCCTTTGGTCCTCAGGCCTTAGCTGCAAGAGATAAAATGGAAAAAGTACCGGCTTATTACTGCGACATTAAAAACTGGCTGCCTATTATGCAAAATCCCGGCAAATATTTTGCCACTCCGCCGGTAAATATGTTATACGCCTATGAAAAAGGCATGGAGATTTTGCTGGCCGAAGGTTTAGAAAATCGCTATAAAAGAAACTTCTTACTAGGAAAGGCGGTGCGGTCTGCCTTAGCCGTTTATGGGATGAAAGCTCTGGCTGACGAAGAGACTGCTGCACCCACACTAAGTTGTATCCTTTATCCTGAAGGTGTTGATGATATCACATTCAGAAAGTTATTAGCCGATAAAGGTATGATTGTTGCCGGGGCTTTGGGCTCTCTGGCAGGTAAGGCTTTTCGTATCGGGCATATGGGCAATGTTACGGGAGAAATGTTTGTTAAGGCAATTACCTTGGTAGGGGAGACCCTTAAAGAAATGGGGTTTGAAGCTGATATTGACGGTGCTGTTGCCCAGTTTAAAAAGGTATACGGTGAATAGATCTTTTTTGGAAAATAGTTATATAGCTCTGGAGGCAGTGTCTTTGCACTGCCTTTTTAAGTGAAAAAGGTAATGGACATAGTACAATAAAAGGTGAGAAAATGAAAGTGCATTACAAGAAAAATTTTTTTAATAAAGAAGGAATAATATCTTTTGTAAATAATGTCAAGGTGAGATTGATTTCTTTCCTAGACACAGAGCACAGAACGCAAAAAATGGTTATTACTAAATAGTTTAGGAGGCAAAATGCGACAGCTTATGTTTTTAGCTTTTATTGCAATTTTCCTTTTAGTTTATGGTGGAGTAAATTATTATATCGGATTAAGGATTTGGCAGACCTTAGGTGTTTTCCTGATTCCTTATAAAAGGATTTATTGGATTATATTTTGGTTTATAGTGGTGTCTTATGTTTTAGCCAAATTAGGGGAAAGATCTTGGGGCGGCTTTACCGGAAAATGGCTGACTATTGTGGGCGGTTACTGGTTGGCTGTGATGTATTATCTGTTCATGATTTTTGTTCTTCTTGATTTATTTAAACTTCTTAATAAATGGTTGAAGATTGTTCATCAAGGCTTTCAGGGAAATATATACCTTAATATATTGGTTTTATTAATCGTATTATTTTTAATGGCTTTCGGTACCTATAATGCCCGTAATCCCCAGATCACCCGATATGACTTGAATATAGACAATAAGGTTCCTGAGTTTTCGAACCTCCATCTGGTCATGGTATCGGATATTCATCTAGGGAAAATTGTTAATAAGGAACGGTTGGAGGATATGGTTAAAAGGATAAATGAACTGGAACCTGATTTAGTCCTTTTTGCCGGAGATATAGTTGATGAAAATATTAATATTTTTTTAGAACAGGAAATGAGCCAGACCTTAAAAGCCTTAAAGCCCAAGCTGGGGAGTTTTGCTGTATTAGGAAATCACGAATATATCGGCGGTCATGCCGAGGACATTATAAAACATTTGGAAGAGTCGGGTATTAGGGTTTTAAGGGATAGTTATGAAAAGATAGCCGATAGTTTCTATATTGTAGGGCGGGATGACCTGGCTTCTGCTCGGTTTGGTGGCAAGGCAAGAAAGCCTTTAGATACTATTATCGAGGATTTGGACAAGTCCTTGCCAATTATACTGTTGGACCATCAGCCTAGCAGTTTGGATGAGGCCCAAGGGGCAGGTGTTGACCTTCAGTTCTCCGGACATACCCATCGGGGCCAGTTTTTCCCCAATAATTTAATTACCTCCCGGATTTTTGAAATCGATTGGGGGTACCTGAAAAAGGATTCCCTGCAGGTCATTGTCTCTTCCGGTTATGGCACATGGGGTCCCCCCATACGCCTGGGGAATAAGCCCGAATTGGTGGAAGTGTTTATTACTTTTGGGCAAAAGTAACGGGTCAGTGACATCGTGCCATCGATAAAGGTTAAGGTTGAGGTTAAGGTTGTAATTTTTTCAGTTGGAAAAGCTGGAATGTTGGAAGAGTTGGAATGAACAAATAATAAATAACAAAAAAACTCTCAACTCTCCATTCTCCATTTTCCATTCCTTTATACATTAACACATTTTTCTAATCGGGGGGCAATAATATGCATGAAACATTTTATCTCACAACCCGGGATGGGCTAAGGCTGTTCGCCCAGGTTTGGGAACCCGGCGGTAGTCCCAGGGCTGTGGTCTCTCTTATTCACGGCCTTGGCGAATACAGTGGCCGTTATGAATATTTGGCAGAGAAATTCAACGAGAGGGGTATGGTTCTTTTAGCTTTCGATTTGCGTGGTTCGGGGAAATCGGAAGGTCCCAGGGGTCATACTCCTTCTTATGAGCTGTTAATGGATGATATTTCTCGGTTGTTAAAAGAGGCTTCCCAAAGGTACCCCGGTCAAGCCCGGTTTCTTTACGGCCACAGTTTAGGGGGAAATTTGGTGCTGAATTACAGCCTGCGGAAAAAACCGCCGCTAAAGGGAATGATTGTGACCAGCCCTTGGCTGAAACTGGCCTTTGAGCCCCCTATGGTGAAAATAGTTTTAGGTGAAATAATGGATAAATTTTGGCCTTCTTTTTCCCAAGCCAATGGGATAAGTGCCCATAGTCTGTCCCATGACGGGGAAGTAGTGCGAAAATACATAGAGGACCCTCTGGTCCATAACAGGATTACCGTCCGCTTGTTTTTTGAGGCTTACCGGGCGGGCCTTTGGGCGTTGGAACACGGGGGAGAACTTCATTTACCGCTGTTATTAATGCATGGCACCGATGACGGAGTAACTTCTCCCCAAGCCAGTGAGGAGTTTTTTGATAAGGCAGGGTCTTGTTGTACCCTCAAGCTTTGGCAGGGGCAGTATCATGAGCTCCATAATGAATTGATAAAAGATGAGGTTATCAGGTTCTGCTTAAACTGGATTGAAAAGCATATTTAATAGGAAAAAGGTGAAATAAATGACGGAAAAATTGTATTATTCCCATCCTAATCTTAAGGAATGGGAGGCAAGAGTCAAAAGTATTAAAAAAGAAAAAGGGCAGGTAATAATTGAATTAGATCGAACCGCCTTTTATCCCGAAGGAGGAGGCCAGCCCTCTGATGGGGGTTGGATAGATGACCTGGTGATTCAGGACGTATATGAAGAGCAGGGGAAAATTTATCATGTTCTTTCCGGGGAAATATTTGAAGAAAAGGTTCGCTGCCGCCTGGATTACTCCCGGCGGTTTGATCACATGCAGCAGCATAGCGGTCAACATCTCTTATCGGCGGTTTTTATGGAGTTATACGGGGGTGAAACCAAGGGTTTTCATTTAGGCCAGGAATACTGTACTATTGATATTGGCTTACAGAATTTGACTCCGGAAAAGTTATTAAAGGTTGAGGATATGGCAAACCACTATATTTATCAGGATTTAGAGGTAAAAACTTATCTGGTGGACAAGGAAGAACTCCATTCCTTGCCCTTAAGAAAGTTACCCCAGGTAACAGAGGATATAAGGATAGTAGAAATCGAGGAAATTGATTATTCTCCCTGCTGTGGAACCCATGTTCAGAGCACCGGACAGATAGGAATTGTCAAGATTAATAAAACGGAAGCATATAAAGGCATGACCCGGGTTTATTTTAAATGCGGGCTGAGAGCTCTGGAAGATTACAGGAGGAAGGAAGGGATCGTCTCCGGCCTGGTCAGTCTTATGTCCGCTTCTGAAAATGAGCTTGTGGACAGAGTAACCCAAGAACAACTGAGGCTGAAAAACCTGGCTGAAGAAATGGAAACTCTGAAAGAACGGCTTTTAAGGATTGAGGCGGAAGATTATTTAAAGTCTGCGGCGACCCCTTTATTGGTTCTCAAACTGGACAAGCCTTTTCAGGATGTGCAGCTCTTAGGAAGAATTTTGTTGGAATTGGGGGCTCAGGCTTTTCTTATATCTTCCCTACAGGACAAAAAGATCTATTTTTGCCATAACGGTAGTATTAATATTAATTGCGGTCAATTGGTCAAAGAGGGGCTGGGTACAGTGTCCGGCAAAGGGGGCGGCGGTGCCAGGCAAGCCCAGGCAGCTTTTGAAAATGTTGGGGATATGGAAAAGATGGAAGAATATCTACTGCATAGATTAATGGAGAATTGAGAATGGAGAATTGAGAATGGAGAATGGAGAATGGGCTGATACAGAAACCATTCTCTTTTTCTTACGAAATCACAATGTCACTAAATGTTATTCCAGCGGAGCGGAAGCTAGCCAACGAAGTTGGCGTAATCTTAACCTTTACCTTCTTTTCTGTAGAACTATAATAAACTCAACCTAAGCCTTAACCTTAACCTCTAGCGAAGCGATACTTTAACCTTTATTCTTTATTGAGAGCAATTAAATGTCGATGTAACGATGACACGGTGTCACCGTGTCACTGACTGTTTTTATTAAGAACCAGTCCGGCGATGTAGCGGATTATTTGGGAACGGCTGATAATCCCGACCAGTTTACCGTCTTTCAGAACCGGGGCCTTTTTGATTTTCTTCTTGCCCAGGATGCAGGCGGCTTTATCAATATCCCAATCATCTGCCACAGAAATTACTTTTTTGGTGGCCAGGTGCATCACGTTTAAATCCAGGAGCTCTTTTACCTTTTCGTCCAAGGGTTTTTCATCATACAAGGTAAACATATAGGTAGCAAAATCCACCGTCTGGGGATTCTCCCGGCCGATGTATTTCATGATATCCCCGTCACTGATAAAGCCCACTACCTGTCGGCGGTCGTCGATAATAGGCACTCCGCTGACCTTTTTATCCACCAGTATTTTAAGGACATCCCCCAGGGTAGCGGAAGTATGGCAGGCATAAACGTCCTTTTCCATGATTTCGCAAACCTTTTTATTCATTTCCTTTACCTCCCGGCATCAGTCTACCTTCCTTTGAATTATCATGAACTTTAAGGATGGCGATTATTAAAGCAATACCGGCCATAAGGGCTTGGGCACCGAAGGCTGCGTTAATCCCCATAAGGGTCGAATGGATTTTTCCGGTTTGGGCGTTGTTCATCATTACCATGGTCATGATAGTAATCAGAAAAGCGGTGCCTATGGAGCCGGCAATTTGCCGTGCCGTATTGTTGATGGCATTGCCGTGGGCAATGTATTTGTTGTCAAGAGCGTTAAGGCCCCAGGTGTTAATAGGCATATTGATCATGGCAATACCAAAATTGCGAATAGTAAAGAGTATACACATAAATAAGAAGGTGGTGTTCTCAGTGACAAAACCCAGCACCGCCGAAGTGACAGCAAGGATTAGAAGTCCGCTGATGGCCAGCATCCGGGGACCGAAGCGGTCAAAAAGGGTTCCGCTGATAGGGCTCATAATACCTAGGACGATTGCTCCCGGCATCATAAGGAGGCCGGAATCAAAGGCCGAATAGCCAAGAACGTCCTGCAGCAAGATAGGCATAATGATTGCGCCGACCAAAAGGGAAGCATTAATTACCATGGTCAAAATAGTGGAGTAGGCAAAAACCTTGGTTTTTAGAACCCGCAGGTTTAAAAGGGGTTCTTCCAAAGCCAACTGTCTTTTAACGTAAAAATATAAAGTAATGCTGCCGGTTAAAAGCGGGATTATGGTAAACAGGCTCAACCATCCATAAGTGGCCGCGGCGGAAAAACCATAAAGAAGGCTGCCGAAAGCCAGGGTTGATAAAAAGACCGAGGGCCAATCCAAATGAGGATGGTGGGTTTGGCCGATATTTTTTAAAAAGAAAAAGGCAAAAGTTATCACTAAGAGTGTCAGAGGCAAAATTGTCCAAAATATAACGTGCCATCCCCAGTTATCCACCACCCAGCCGGCCAAGGTTGGACCAATGGCCGGAGCAAAGGAAATTACTATGCCGACGATACCCATGGCGATACCCCGTTTTTCCTTGGGAAAAATGAGCATCATTACTACCGAGCCTAAGGGCATCTGGATACCGGCCCCAATGGCCTGTAGGATCCGGGCTATCAAAAGGACGGTAAAATTTGGGGCTACGGCGGCAAGAGTCGTACCGGCGGCAAAAATGCTCACCGAGCCGATAAATAGTTTTCGGGTTGTGAAGCGATCAATCAGATATGCCGTTATGGGTATCATGATACCGTTGACCAGCATAAAAGCCGTTGTCAACCACTGACCTTGACTGGGGCCGATGCCAAAATCCCGCATTATGCTGGGCAAAGCCGGCGAAAGAACGGTTTGGTTTAAGATAGTGACAAAACCGCCGGAAATGATAATAGCGATCATAAAAATATCGGAAGAGGATATCCAGCTATAAGTATGTTTTTTCTGCATATTTTCAGGTCCTCACCTTCTAGGCATAAAAAAGAAATATGCCGGGCATATAATGTTGGGGCTATTTGCTGAAATAATTCGAATTAGATGCATGGTATTAATTTTGGTGCAACCCAGAAAATTTGTCAACCTTCGAAAATGGCTTTAACGGCTTGCAGCCTCCCAAAAAAGGAGGCTGCAAAAGATTAGCCCTAAATAAATAATTGCATATTGGAATTTATGGCATCTTCCAAATAAGTTTTGGCAGTAACAACTTCTAATTCAGGTATCATTTCTTCCGCTTTTAAACCCATTACATCCATTGATAGTTTACAGCCGTAAAATTTAACCCCTTTTTTCCGGGCGCCTTTTAAAAAAGCCTCCAAAGGAGGGGCATTTTCTTCCCCCATCATTTCTAAAAGCATGGCTTTACCTATGCCGGCGAAATTCATTTTGGACAAAGGCAGTTCCTCCGGCCCTTTAGGGGTCATCATACTAAACATTTTCTCATAAGTCGTTTTATCGTCCAGGCTCATTTTTTCAGGGTCTCGCACCAGCATCAGGCCCCAAAAAGCGAAAAACATGGTAACGTCAATGTTCATCTCCCTGGCGGTATTGGCAAGGATTAAAGCCGCCAGGGCTTTATCATATTCACCGCTAAACATAAGGATATTCAATTTCTGGGCCAAAATAGCATCCCCCTTGAACGGAGTAACTTTATGGTTTTATTTTGGCCTGATGCTTTACAGGATATGCACGATTTAACAGTGTGTAAGTGTGTTAGTGAGTAAGTGTGAGTAGATTTAAGGTGACTTTTTGGGCTGTATCCCATGCCTGTGAAATAATTCCTGACACATCCCCATTGAGTATAGCTTTAAGGATGCATCATATTTTGAGCAAATTTTTAGGGATGCATCAATTTAAATTGGCATGCATCGGATGCATCATGCATTTTGCATTAAAGCAGATACATCCTCAAAGGCTTACTTTCATCGGATGCATCAATAATAATTTCGATGACACGATATCACGTTTAATATTAACCTTAACCTAGCGAAGCGAAACCTTAACCTTTGTCGATGTCACGATGGCACTAAAAATTTATTTAGCTGTGTTGTCCCATCTTTTAAGATAGCTTCTCTTATTCTTCACTACATCTTGCAATAGGTCGATAAGCCTGTCGATTTCCGAATAAGTATTGTAGAGGCCAAAACTAATCCTTACCATTCCCGGATGGGGGAGGGTGGGATTTTCCATATGTTTTTTTATCTCTTCAGGGCTTAAGTTTAAAAGCCTCTGTACATAGGGTTGAGCGCAGAAACAACCATTGCGTACGGCGATACCTGCTTCCTGAGATAAAATTAGGGCCAGGGTTGAGTGATGAATACCTTTTACATTAAAGGCAATTATTCCTACCCGGTCTTTGGTATCCCGGGAGTTGCCGTAGATTTCCAGGTCAGGCAATTTCCTTAATTTGCGCAGAGCATAGTCGGTTAAGCCTTTTTCATACCTATCAACATTTTCCATACCTATGGCTTTTAAATTTTTTATGGCTTCGACAAGGGCTAAGACCCCCATTACGTTGGGTGTACCGGCTTCCTCCTTTTCCGGAGGATCAGCCCAGAGGACATCGGTATGGCTGACCATTTTTATGGTGCCGCCCCCGACGCATTCAGGGATTCCGTTGGAAAACAGGCATTTGGGGCCGATTAATACTCCGATGCCAAAGGGCGCATACATTTTATGGGCCGAAAAGGCAAGAAAATCTATATGCTCTTTTTTACCGTCCATTTGGATAGGGGCGTGGGGAATAAGCTGGGCCCCGTCAACCAAAATTTTTGCCCCATGCTCATGGGCCAGGCCGGCGATTTTATAGATTGGATTAACATGGCCGGTAACATTGGATGCGCCGGTTACAGTCACCAGTTTTACCTTGCCCTTGTATTTTTTCAGTTTATATTCCAGATCATCCAATAATAAACGGCCTGTTTCATCTACTTTTACATAGTCAGTTTTGTATTTAATGCGCCAGGGTAAATCATTGGAGTGGTGTTCCATGAAGGTGGACAGAATTATCCCATCCTGAATTTCATCCATTAAGCGAAAGGATAATTTATTAATGGCTTCAGTAGTGTTTTTTACATAAATTACAGTTTTATCGGTCAAATCGGCTTTGACAAAATCGGCTATTATTTGCCGGGAACAATCATAAAAGTCCGAACAAATCTGAGATTTATAGCCTTTTCCTCGATGGATGGATGAATACCAGGGGGCGAAGTTTGCTATTTCTTTTAAAACAGAAACAAAAGGCGGTGTTGAAGCGGCATTGTCAAAGTTGACAGCCGTTACCAGGCGATTATCGGCTATAGGAACCTTTGTTTCTACTCCCGCAACCAGGTAACGATAGTTGGGTCTAAAAAAGGTCAAATTCATTAAATCTTTCACCACCGGTTTTTTTATGTACTAATTTATTCACAAAGAAAAAAAGTGTGAAAGAATTAATTAAAAAATTACACAAATAAATAATTCCCGACGGGATTATTGTCGGGAATTTACTTATTCAGTTGCTGGATCAGCCTGTTACAGCAGTTTCGCAGATGAACAATCATTAATTCTTTTATTTTTTGTTTATCTTTGTGATAAAGTTCCTCAATCAGGGTACAGTGTTCATTGAATTCGTCCATAATGTAAGTCGGGTCGTCCCAGGCATGAATCATCCTTTGGTAACGGTGAATTTTTTCGATATAACCCATAATTAAGCTTCTTAATGTTTCATTTTCGCCATACTCCAGCAATTTGTCGTGGATTAATTTGTTGGTGGCCAAAAAGGTATCCAAGTCGCCCTGATTTACCCGGTCTTTGGACTTTTCAAAGAAATCCCGCAGATGATCTATTTCTTCCACAGTAATATGGTCCAAAGCCATACATACGGCTTCCGGTTCCAATAATTCCCGGATCTGAAATATTTCTTTTACCTCTTTGACTGTCAGATTTGTTACAAAGGTTCCTTTATAAGGTATCATTTTTATATACTGATCATGCTCTAATAATACTAAAGCTTCTCGTAACGGAGTTCTGCTTAAACCCAGTTGTTGGGCCAGTTGTTCCTCCACCAGCGCCTGGCCTGGCTTAAAAACTCCTGACATAATGGCGTTCTTTATTATATCATAGGCTTGTTCTCTTAAAGTTGAGGCTTTGCGATTTATTTTCCCAAGGCTCACTTTGCCACTCCCTTTTTATGTCGACGTAATTATCAATTTAACATAATTATATTCTACAATAATATTATTATTTTTTGAAATTATTTTATTATTTTTATTTATAACAAACAAATTAGAAGGGGAGGCTTCCCTTTTAGGATTTTAAACTCTTCTATGGACCCAAGATTTGACATTGCTTGACTAAAATCGAGCAAGTAGTAAAATACAATAATATAGGAATATTTGGGAAAAATAAGGAGGTAGTCATTGATGGAGGCTAAATACATCCCCACCAGAGAAGATGCTTATAAACTGCTGACAAAGTATGTGCAAAGTGATAACCACATTAAGCATGCTCTGGCTGTGGAAGGGGTAATGGGTCATTTTAGCGAGATTTTTAATGACCCGGACAAGGAAAAATGGCGTGTCATCGGCTTGATTCATGATTTGGATTACGATATGTTTCCCGACCAACATTGTCTTAAAGTCAGGGAAATTTTAGAAAAGGAAAACTGGCCCGAAGAATATATCAGGGCTGTAGTCAGCCATGGGTGGGAGATATGCTCTGATGTAGAGCCTATCAGTGATCTGGAAAAGGTATTATATACCATTGACGAACTGACGGGGCTAATCAATGCCACGGCCATTATGCGGCCCAGCAAAAGCGTGATGGATTTAACCGTTAAATCGGTTAAAAAGAAATGGAAACAAAAAGGTTTTGCCGCCGGTGTTAACAGGGAAATCATTGAAAAAGGAGCCCAGAAGCTGGGCTTGGATTTGGATTATGTAATTGAGGAAACCATTAAAGGAATGCAATCGGTGGCTGCTGAAATAGGATTACTGGGAGATTTGTGATTTAAGGGGCGGTAAACCGCCCCGTTATTACTTTTTCGTATGTGCTACAGTTCTGCAGCTTTATTAAAGGTCAAGGTTTCGCTTCGCTAGGTTAAGGTTTATATAAAAGTGTCGTCGTGTCATCGTGACATCGAAAAGAATCACATGAAAGCCACATTAGATGATGCATCCGATGAAAGTAAGCCTTTGAGGGTGCATCTGCTTTTAAGCAAAATGAATGATGCATCCGATGCATACCATTTTTAATTGATGCATCCCTAAAAATTTACCCAAAAGATGATGCATCCTTTAAGCTATACTCAGATGCAGATGCGTCAGGAATTATTTTACATGCATGAGATACAACCCAATAAGTCACCTTAATTCTAGTCACATTTACACACTTACGCACTAACACACTTACACACTTTACTTTTTTGGTACTGGTCATTGGTCACGAAACCCACTAAATTGCCCCGAAGCATTCACCAGTCACTGCTTCCCTATAGTCCTAACAAATAGTTTGTCTGCTTCTTTTCGTTCAATTATATCTTTTATTTCATTAAAACCAAGTTCATGCAAAATTTTAACCACATTTAAATTATCAAAGGGTGTTATTATTATCGAATCTTCGCTGAATTCATTAACCATGGCGGTGCCTTTTTGGACATCCAGCAAGGTCCTTGGTCCTCCGACACAACCGCCCGCACAGCCCATACCTTCAATAAAGTTAGCGTCTATATCCTCCCCGTTGACCAAAGCATCCAGGATGGCTTTGCATTCTTTTACCCCGTCAACTTTTTTGGCTTTAAATTTGATAAGTCTGCGGGGAGCAATCCGGTTAACGATGGTTTTTACGGAAAAACTCACTCCTCCGGTCCGGGCGTAGAGTCTTCCGGCATAGGAAGCCTGGTCTTTTTCATCGGCCGGTAAAGAGGCCAAATCAATTTCCAGGGTTTTGAAGATCTCATCCAATTCCCTGAAGGTTATGACGAAATCAATGGCCCCCTCCAGTCGAGGTTCTTTTGCCTCCGCTTTTTTAGCCAGACACGGCGAGATAAAGACCACTTTGCATTCAGGGTAAAGGGCTTTTAAAACTCGGCCGGAGGCTATCATTGGCGAAACTGCCGGGGACATGTGGCTGAATAACTGAGGGTACTGCTTTTCGGTAAAGTTTACCCAAACGGGACAACAACAGCTGGTCAAAAAGAAATCGTCTTTGGTTTTAACCAGTTTGTCAAATTCAAAGGCTTCTTTAATGGTTAAAATATCGGCGAATAATGCTACTTCCACCATATCCTTAAAACCCATCAGGCGAAAGGCTGTCCTTAG
>JAAXZE010000096.1 GCA_012720075.1 Clostridia bacterium | reverse complement strand
TTTCTCTTTTCAATGGTAAAATGGTTATGACTCATAGCTATATCCCTCCTGATGTTGGTTTTGTCGCTTAACATTATACAGGGATTTTAGCTATGGGTCTCTTTTTTTATTTACTTGGGCATTTAATTTTACAACTTACGATTCTATTTTTCCGCAGCTTTTCGCCCCATCCAACAAGAGAGCTGTTTTGCAATATCCTTAGTTGATGCGGTGATTACAGGCTGGGGAGGCAACGAACCAATAAACTTTCTGCCATAATTCTTGGATACTACCCTTTTGTCCAAAATAATTAAAGCCCCCCAATCCTTGCCGGTTCTTATCAGCCTTCCGTATCCCTGACGAAATTTTAGGATTGCTGAAGGTAAACTATATTTATAAAAACTGTTTTGTTTATTTTTTTCCAGCAGTTCTAAACGTGCGGCAATTACCGGTCGTGTAGGCGGGCTAAAAGGCAACTTTACAATAACCACCGTTGTAAGCCCCAGCCCTTGGATGTCAATACCCTCCCAGAAACTGCCGGAGCCCATTAAGATTACTTCATTGGGATTATTTTTCAAAGCTTCAATTAATGTTTTCCTGCCGCCGTCTTTTCCATAGGCTAAGATTTCCCTGCGATTAAAAACTTCTTCTTTTTTTAGGTTATAATAAACGGTATTTAGCAATTGATTTGACGTAAATAAAACCAATATACCACCGTAAACATGGGGTAAAATTTGGGTTAAAGAAGCTGTAACATATTTGGCATACTCCTCATCAAGCATTCCGTAAGGTTCAGGCAAATCATTAGGTATATATATTACCGATTGCTGATGATAATCAAAAGGGGATTGGGCAATAAGGGTTAGCACCCGTTCCTTTTCCAACCCATACATACTAATAATATGATCAAAGCTTTGGTTGACGGCCAGGGTCGCCGAGGTTAAAATTACCGACTTTTTCAGGGAAAATAATTTTTCTGATAAAATATCAGCGATATAAATGGGTGTTATTATTAAGACCAAGTTATCCGGCAATATTTGCAGCCAATATACCAATTCACTGTCCGGACACTCTGTAAATTTATTAATAGTAAGGTTAGCTTCTGACAATAAACCGGTTAAAAAACCGATTTCTTTGCTCGTGTCTTCTAAATCTTCAATCAATTCTGTTCTGGTGATTAATATGCTAAGATTTTGAACTATTGCCGCCAAATAATATGAAATATCTTTGAGAATAAGGGAAAAATCATACCACCATTTAGAGTTTCTATCATCATCGGTAATTCTGTATTCAAGTTTTTGGGAAGTATTCTCTGAGTTTATATTTTTTATACCATCGGTGAGCTTTGCTTCTAAATGCCCACAATTTTCTTTAATAGCGGCAATTACTTGAAAAATATTGTCGGCTTTATCTATCCAAGGATTATTTTTTAAAAAATTGCCTATCTGGTTGATTAAAGCGGTATTCTTACCTTTAACCAATTGGTTTATTATTTTTTTTATATGAACAAAGTTAAATTCGCGGGCAAATTGTTTTAAGGCCTCTTCCTCCAAATTATGGGCTTCATCAATGATTACATAATCATATTGAGGCAAAACCTTGTTATCCAGTTTGACATCCAATAATAATAAAGAATGATTGGTTATAATTATTTTATTCTTTTCTGCCTCTTTGCGAGTCTTCATAAAGTAACACTGACTGTTATAGGAACATCTATTCCCTGTACATGTCTCCACTTGACTGGCCAGCTGCGCCCATATTTCGTTATCACTGATGTTTAAATTAATTTCTTCCTTATCCCCTGAGTCGGTCTGTTCCAGCCAATTAGTGATCTGAGCCAAAAAAACTTTTTCTCTCCAGGATAATAAATGTTTTTCCTTTAAAAGTTTATAATATCTCCTTAAACATAAATAATTATTCCTTCCTTTTACTAAAGCAACAGGCAGCTTGCAATCAAAACTTTGTTCTAAAAAAGGGATATCAATCCCATATAATTGTTCTTGTAAGGCAATAGTATTTGTACTGATTACGATTTTAACATTATTTTCCTGGGCCCAAAGCAATGCCGGTATTAAATAGGCCAGGCTCTTGCCTGTTCCTGTCCCAGCCTCAATTAAGGCGTGGGTTTGAGAAACCAAGGCTTTTTTTACTATTTGGGCCATTTCTAGCTGTTGGGGCCTGAATTCATAATTATCGATTAACAAGCCTAGGGTGCCTTCCGGTAAAAAAAACTTTTCCAATTCGGAGAAAAGAAGAGGAAGATTTATCACTTCAGTACGGCGGTGCTCCAGGTCAGTATTACCCGTAACCTCATTCCAATAACCGGCTATTTTGGACTTAAGAGCTGTTTTCAAGAGAACAGTAAGTCCCTGTTTATCTTCATCCAGAATATTAATAATGCGCTCCAAAAAATAAGGGGATTTTCCTGAAATTTTTTTAATCAAAAATAAAAGTACTTCTACCGTCGTTTCCGCGTCATTTAGTGCTCGATGAAAGGATTTAGCTTTTATTTCAAAATAATCGGCCAAATTTTTTAATTGGTAGCTGGGTAAAGCAGGTAAAGTGATTTTCGCTAAATCCCAAGTATCAATCCAAAGATTGGGCAACTTATAACCTAAAGCCCTTTCCAAAAAACCTTTATCAAATTCAGCATTATGGGCAACCAAGAAGTAATCGCCTATAAAATTTATTACTTCTTGCTGTATATCTTTCCATGCCGGCTTATCGGCAACCATTTCATCGGTAATACCGGTTAAGATTGCAATTTCTTCCGGTATGGGGTTCTCCGGTTTAATCAATTTGCTATATTTACCGGCTACTTGGCCGTCTACTACCTTTACCATACCTATTTCTATTATTTCTCCCTTAGGTAGAAAACCAGTTGTTTCGAAATCTATGGCCACAAAAGAATACTTTAGTTCCTCCAAGCCAAATCCTCCTATTTTCAGATGTTCCAGGCAGCCAAATAAGCTTTCTGTTCCTCCGTCAGGCAATCTATTTTAATGCCTAGGGAAGCCAGTTTCAATTTTGCCACTTCTTCGTCAATTTCTTGACTGACATTATAGACTTTAGGCTCAAGTTTATCATTTTTAGCCAAAAATTCCAAGGATAAGGCTTGTAATGCAAAAGTCATATCCATTATCTCAGCCGGATGCCCGTCGCCGGCGGCCAAATTGACTAAACGACCTTCAGCCAAAAGAAAGACCTTTCGGCCGTCACTAAAAACATACTCTTCAATGTTTGGTTTTACCCTTTTAACGGAAACTGCCATTTCCCTTAAGTCAGGCTTGGAAATTTCCACATCGAAATGACCGGCATTAGCCAATACCGCCTTGTCTTTTATGGCTTCCAAATGTTCTTTACGAATGACATTTTTATTGCCGGTAACAGTTATGAAAAAGTCACCTAAAGAGGCGGCCTCAATTAATGGCATCACCCTAAAACCATCCATTAAAGCTTCAGTTGCTTTTATAGGGTTAATCTCACAAACTATGACATTTGCCCCTAAGCCTTTGGCCCGTAAAGCCACACCTTTGCCGCACCAGCCATAACCTATGACCACCACGGTTTTTCCCGCAACAACCAAATTGGTGGTTCGCATAATGCCATCCCAGACCGATTGTCCGGTTCCGTAACGATTATCAAAGAGGTATTTGGAAAGAGCATCATTTACGGCCACCATTGGTATCTTTAAAACTCCCTCCCTTTCCAGGGAACGCAACCTGATGACGCCGGTTGTTGTTTCTTCGCATCCTCCTACTACCTTTGCGAGTTTCTCCGGATATTTTTTATGCAGTAAAGCCACAAAATCTCCACCGTCATCAATAATCAGATTGGGATTAAAGGCTGCCAGAGCATCTAAATGGGCAAAATATTCTTCATCGGTTGCCCCGTGCCAAGCGAATGCGGTAATTCCCTCTGAAACCAAAGCAGCAACAACATCATCCTGAGTGGATAAGGGGTTACTGGCGGCAACGGCTACTTCCGCACCTCCGTCCTGAATAGCCTGGGCCAGATAACCGGTTTTGGCTTCTAAATGGAGACAAACCACCACCCTTTTTCCTAAGAAAGGCTTGTCCTTAATGAATCTTTGTCTTATTGTGTTTAATACCGGCATGTGGTTTTTAACCCAATCTAATTTTGCTTTGCCTAAAGGAGCTAATTTAATATCTCTTATTTGACTTTCCATAAACAAATCAATCCTTTCTTTTTCATAAAACACAAAATTATACCCTTTGACAAAAATAAAATTATTTAGTAAACTATATAAGTGTCTATGAGCGCCCGTAGCTCAGTGGATAGAGCACTGGCCTCCGGAGCCAGGTGCGGAGGTTCGATTCCTCTCGGGCGTACCAAACCTATCTGTTTTATCTACAGATAGGTTTTTTTTGTTTTTAAATCAGCCCCGAAAAATTATTTTGCCTAAAGGCTTCGTAGACCACTACGGCAACAGAATTGGATAGATTTAGAGAACGGGCATGATCATTCTTTAACATGGGAATCCTGATGCATTTTTCAGGGTTTTGTTCTAATAAATGAAGGGGTAAACCCTTTGTTTCTTTTCCAAAAAGGAAATAATCCCCCGGTCGATAAGTTATTTCAGTATAATAATTTTTGGCTTTAGTAGTTGCAAAATAAAAATTACCTTGGGGATTCTTTTGAAAAAAATCATCCAGACATTCATAAATTTGTACGTTTAACAAATCCCAATAATCCAATCCTGCCCTTTTCAAATGCTTATCATCAATAGAAAAACCTAAAGGTCTAATTAAATGTAATTTACTATTGGTTACGGCACAAGTTCTGGCAATATTGCCGGTGTTGGCCGGTATTTCCGGTTCTACTAAAACAATATTGAACAAAAAGCTCTCCTCCTTATTCAACAAATACTATACCATATTTTTTGCTCTTTGGTTATCTACTCCTTTTGGGGTTCTATCTCCATTTTTTCTATCTCTCCAGGAATAACAACCTCGTATTCTTGCCCATCCTTGAGTTTGATTTTTAACTTAGTTTGTTTTTTTGTCGATTTATTTTGGGTTTGTTGATTTTCTTCCTTCTTTTCTTCCTGTTCATGCTTACTTAGAGCAGGAAAGCGTTCTTCTAATAATTTAAAATTGTATTTATCTATTATTCTAACCGGCGTATATTTGGCCGGTATCAGAGCCGATTTATTGTTGATTTGAAAATCATAATTCCATGTTCCCTTCTCTAAAAGACTATTAATTGTATCTATTGTAACCTGGATCAGAAGGTTAGGCATAGTATCCACCGCCACCAATGATCCGTTAACCATATCCTCAAGCAAATTTTTATTGATGTCCAGCGAGAACAACATAATTTTCTTTTCGGATTTAAATTCTCCGAGAATTTTACTTATTCCCAAGGCTATTTCCTCATCATGGACGAGTATCACATCAGGAGGATTGGGTCCCAGTTCCTCAACCAATATTTCATGAGACTGGGCAGTATTATTTATATTTGCTTCTTTTATTAATAAGTTTTCAACCAGAGGGCTGTTTTGCAAAATACTTAGATTGCCTTCCAAAACTTTGTCCGACTTAATATTGAGGACATCACCTTTAATTACAAAGGGAATAACCTTCCTCCCCTGATTTAAAATATATTGAGCCTGTAGCTGCCCGGCTTTTACATAATCGGGTGCAATAAAAGCATCTACCGTAACTTCCTCGGGCAAATAGTCCCATAATACTATTTTAATGTTTTTTTCAATCAGCATACTGATATGGTCTTTGGTAGCCGGTTCCTTTAACGGCTGTAGAATTACAATTTCTACTTTTTCCTCAATCATTTTTTTATATTGACTTCTTGCTTTTCTACATTTAGTTCCGAGGTGCCGGTTATAAGTTTCATTTTCTGCTTTTCAATTTCTTCTTGCATTTTTTTATAAATAAATTCATTTCTGGCTGATTTATTCTCTGCTAAGATCAAGCCAATTTTTGTTTTGGGTTTAATTTGGGGTTTGGCCTCCGGTTTTCCCATGCAGGCCCAACTATTTAATATTAGCAATACTAATAGTATATAAAATAAGAATTTGTTTAATTTCACTTTCGTTACCCCCTATTCATTTCTTGTAACACATCTCTTGACCGTTCCTCTCCGAGAATTCTGCCTATCTTTATCTTTCCCCGGTAAAAGAAAAAACAAGGCAGGTCAATGTATTACAAATTATGGCAACAGGAGGCTGTCCAATATAAAAGGTTCAAGCCAAACTTGAACCTTTATGGTATATGATTTATTTATTATTCAACCTATCCTCAAGTTTATAAATATAGGCCAATATTTGGGCAACAACGGTGTATAACTCCTCAGGAATCTCGTGATTCAACTCAAGCTTTATTAATTGGTCCGCCAACTGGGGTTTGACTACTACAGGCACTCCATTTTGAGCGGCAATAGACAAGATCTTTTCGGCGATTTCTCCTTTTCCCATAGCAATAACTTTGGGGGCATTATCTTCATCAGGTTTATAACGTAAAGCTATAGCTTTCTTTGTTTCCATTTAAACACCTAAATTCTTATATCAATACCCATTAACAATGGCTTCCGGTTTTCTCTTTCCTTTTCCATCTTCTCCGCAAGATTTCTATCTAAATAAAGGGTTATTTCCACTTGTCCATTAACAATGGATCCTATTTTTTGTTTTAGTAACCCTAAGTCATTTATTATTGATTGATAAGTATCCGGGTGAGAACATGTCAAACGAATATTGACTTTTTCTTGCCAAAAAACATTAGCAAAAATCAAACCCAGTTTTTGGGATTGATAAAGTATACTAATTTCCAAATACGGCTCTTCTTGAGTTTCTTTTTCTTTTTCCTTGAGAAGCAAAGAAAAACTTGAGTCTTTGTTTAGAAAAGCGAAAATAGCCAAATATAAAGAAGGATCCATTAATATGTTTAAAGCATCTCCGGTTTCCAGGGGCAAACCGCTGATTAAAAATTTTAATTGATTTATGTTTTCTTTAGTAATAGGTTCTTTGTTCTCTATTAGCTTATCAATTATCAGCCTTATTTCAGGAGAATCTTCTAATCCTAATTCCTGGGTGATTGTTGAAATATCTAAATTATAGAAATTAATATGTTTATTTAAAGATAAAATGGTTTGTCCTTCCGTTTGTCCGACAACGGTTAATATTAATGGTGTATTTACAGGAAATCTAAAATCTGTTTTAGCGTGAAGAACAGAATTATTAATTTTCAACACTACTCCGGTGGGCGTATTATTCAGTACCAGGACCTCGATAATCTGTCCTTTTTGAAAAACCTGCCTATTGTTCTCAATTATTGTTTTAATATTTAAATTATTATTCAATAAATTAATCTTTTCCATTTTACCACCATTGGCCGGGCCAAACCGGGTAGCCTTTGTTTTTAATGATTATACACAATGAAACAGGAAAGCAATGGTACCAGGTCCTACGTGGGTACCTACCACCGCCCCGATATTGGAAATAATAATCTCAGTACAATTTAGGCGGCTTGCTACTTTTTCCCTTAATTTCAACGCTGTTTCCAAGGAATTGGCATGTACAATGGCACACTGGATTCTTTGTGAACCTGATTTTTGTTCAGCTATTTCAATTAGTTTATCCAGGGCTTTGCCTCTACCCCTGATTTTATCATAGGCATGGACCTGGCCTTCCTTAATGGTCAGAATAGGTTTTATATTCAATAAAGTTCCTAATAAGGAACTGGCTTTACCTATTCTACCTCCTTTTTGTAAATAATCCAAAGTATCGACAACAAAAAAGGTATTCATTTCTTTTTGGACCTTGGAAATAATCATGGCAATTTCTTCGCTGCTTTTATTTTCTTTGGCAGCCTGAGCGGCATTAAGGACTACCAAACCTAAACCCATGCAAACTAATTGAGAGTCAATTACCGTTATTTTAAGATCTTTTTCTTCCACCATTGACTTAGCTAGAACAGCACTTTGATAGGTACCGCTTAATTCTTTGGAAATATGAATAGAGAAAATTTCTTCGACACCCTCTCGGGAAAGCTGCTGATAGACTTTTGCAAAGTCTCCTGGTGATGGTTGAGAGGTTGTGGGCAATTTATCGCCGTCAATTAATTTTTTATAAAAATCCTCCGTCGTTAATTCCACGCCTTCTAGATAGCTTTCACTACCGAAATTTACCCGCAAAGGGACAACGGTAATATTATATTTTTTAATCAGTTCAATAGGTAAATCGGCAGTGCTGTCGGTAACAATCCTAATCTTAGACATAAAAGTCACCTCGAAGCTATTTTACTATTCGATGGATATTAAATAATAATATAGAGGTTGACCACCATAATGCAGTTCAAAATCGGCATGAGGATAAATCTCTGAGATTTTTTGAAGTATTACTTCCGCTTGTTCTTCTGTAACACCTTCGCCGTAATATAGGGTAATAAGTTCATCATCATCTGTTATTACAGGTTTTAAGGTATTCATTATAACATTTTCCATATCATCGCCAACATAAACTATTTCGCCGTCAACAAGCCCCATCAATTGACCGGAGCGAATAAAAAGGTCTCCGTTTTGGGCATCACGAACAGCATAAGTGATTTCACAGGTCTTAATATGGGTTATGGCCTCTTGCATTCTGGCAAAATTGGTTTCCAGATCAAGCTCGCCATTAAAGGCCATTAACGCGCTGATTCCTTGAGGTATTGTCTTGGAAGTAACAACCTTTGCTGGCTTTGCGGAAAGATTGACCGCTTGTTGGGCGGCTAAAATAATATTTTTATTATTGGGTAAAATTATTATTTCTTTGGCATTGGCTTCTTCTATTGCCGTTAAAATATCTTGAGTACTGGGATTCATGGTTTGACCGCCGGTAATTATTTGATCCACGCCAAGGCTTCTGAATATCTCATTTATGCCTTCACCGGTACTGACGCTTATTACTCCAATATTCTTTACAGGAGAAACCAATTGAGCCTCCTGGCTCTGCTCCCGCATATTTTCAATTTTAATATCGTGCAAGGAACCAATTTGACAACAGTATTCCAGCACTTGCCCGGGATTATTGGTATGTACATGAATTTTAATAACTTTTTCCGTTCCTACCACCAATACACAATCGCCCCGTTCTTCCAGAAACATCCTGATTTCTTCATGAGGAGTCCGGTTTTCAGGGAATGGTTTTATAATCATTTCGGTACAGTATTGAAATTTAATGTCAGCAGGATTTACAATATAATCTTTTACCGTCGGAAAAATGATGTCGGAATCATCTTTTTTTTCCACAGTAGTCACGAAACCTTTTTCAATAACTTCTCCATGGAACCCGGAAAGCATCCCTTCCAAAAATGTCAAATAGCCTTGGCCGCCGGCGTCGACTACTCCTGCCTGTTTTAAAACCGGCAAAATTTCCGGAGTATTGGCCAGAGTTCTATATCCCTGTTCTATCAGTAATTTAAGGGCTTGGGAAATATCACTAATTTTTGACAAATTGGAAGTTAAGTGTTCTGCCGATTCCCGGGCAACGGTTAAAATAGTGCCTTCCACAGGCTTTACAACAGCTTTGTAGGCTGCCTCTACTCCCATGCTAAAGGCTTTGGCCAACAGGGGAATATCGATCTGAGCCGCTCCCGTAACCGCTTTAGAAAAACCACCTAAAAGTTGCGATAAAATAACACCGGAATTTCCCCGGGCACCCATTAATGCGCCATAAGCCATAGCTTCTGCAACCTGAGATAAGGTAGCATCGGGATTTAGTTTTTCAACGGCCTTGGCAGCAGATGCCAATGTTAAGGACATATTTGTTCCGGTGTCACCATCAGGAACAGGAAAAACATTTAATCCATCTATCTTTGATTTTTCCAACTCCAATTTTCCGGCACCAGTCAAAATCATGGCCCGTAAGGTATTACCATCAATATGTGTCTTATTCACCCTAGTGCCTCCTTACAATTGTTACACTTTTATTAATACGCTAAACTATAAAACAATTCCTTCTAGATTATACTGTTTTTATATAATTTACGTCAAAAAGAAATTTCAATCAAGGAAAACATCTTTAAATTCTTTAAATGACATCTGTCAATAATAAGTATGATAAGTAGTGATTGGGGTGAAAAAATGATTCAAATTGATGATGCAGGCAGCGGCAGTTTAATAGGAGGTACGGGCATCGGTATTTTAAATACGGATAATAACCGGTATTATTTTAGAGTCGTACCTCTTAAATATTATCAAACCGATTTATTTCAAAAAAAAGCTTATCAAGACTATGTGGTGAAAATTGTGCAGGATGCTTTTCGAGAAATGAACATCGATAAAACTCACCAGATCGAAGTATGCCAGGGTTATATGTTCGATAAGCTCAGAGTCTGGCTGGAACAAAATAACTACCAATGGAAAAGCACAAAAATAGAAGGCCCTCTCCAAATAATGGTTGAAGAATCCTTTAATCAATATGTAATAGACCTGGGACTCCCTCCTGCTTTTATCAAGCATGCTCGATTTGCATTCGGTTTTCACCGTTTACTGAAATGGGTTTTCGCCGACTTTGATAATAGAAAAAAACTTTGTAAAACCCAATGGAAAAGCTGGCAAAAATGGTCCAATACTAAAAAAAATATTTATCTTAATACATTGACCCAGCCCGATTACTGTTTAAAATGCGGGAAAAAAATAAAGCCACCGTCAGAGGTAATAACGATAGAATATGTTACCAATAAACCTACCACCCTTAATTTGCATAAAAATTGCTATAAAGGAAAACTAAATTCCACGGAAAAAATTCCAATTTCCTGCCAATAAAAAAAGGAGCAAGGCCCCGGTCAAACCGGTTATCACTCCTTGCTCTTTTGACACTCCGAACAATAACCGTAGAATTTTAGCTGATGATCAACAATTTTAAAACCGCTTTTCTTATTTATAATAGCTTCTAAGCTCTCCAACAAATCATCTTCAAATTCGAATACTCGTTCACATTTCAAACATATTAGATGATGGTGATGATGATCATCTTCATTGCAAAATTCATATCGGTATCTTCCGTCACCAAAATCAATTTTTTTCAATATTTGGAGTTCGGCTAAAATATCAAGGGTTCTATACACTGTTGCCAAACCGATTTCCGGGTTGGTATCCTTGACAATTTGGTAGACATCTTCGGCACTAAGATGTTTTTCCATATTGTCAGCAAAGGTTTTAATAATGACTTTCCTTTGAGGAGTGATTTTATAGTCTTTGGCCTTTAAACGGGTTTTAATTTCTTCTAAATATGGCATACTTTCACCTTTTTTATTTTTTATTATATGAAATTGAATTTAAGATGTAACTTGCCAACTTTTCCAACACTAATCAAAAATTGCTTACTCTCTCTCTTATTTTATCCAATTCCTGCAATATTTTTAAACGATCCCCGGTTTTTTCAAGAACCAACTGCAATTTTAATTCGAAATCACTAAAGAGTTCACTGATCTGTTTTTCAAAATCGATAGTTTCTTTTATTTCAGCCTCTTTAACCAGTTCAAAAACTTGCCCCAGTTTGGGAATAACTACTTCATTTTTTGTTTTTTCAACGATAACTTTGGCTAACATTTCCAAGGCATCAGGCTCACCATGGACTAGAAAAATCTTTTTAGGTTTTTTTATAAAGTTCTCCACCCATTCTACCAATCCCTTTTGGTCAGCATGGCCGGAAAAACCTTCAATCCTTTCAATGTCAGCGTTAACAGCCACCTCTTCGCCATGTATCCGAACAATTTTTTCTCCGTCCAAGATTCTTCTGCCCAAAGTGCCTTGAGCTTGATAACCTACAAAGAGTATGGTTGATTCCGGACGCCATAAATTATGCTTAAGGTGGTGTTTAATTCTTCCGGCATCGGCCATACCACTGGCTGAAATAATGATGCTGCTTTTTTTAACAAAGTTTATTGCTCTTGACTCTTCTGCAGTTAATGTATATTTTAAACCCGGAAAATCCAAGATACTATCATGTTCTGCCAGAAATTCTCCTGCCTCTTGGTCAAAATATTCGGGATTGTTGCGGAATATCTCCGTAGCTTTGATAGCCAAAGGGCTGTCAACATATACATCTATATCCGGCAGTTCACCTTCGGTATCTAATTTCTTCAGCCGGTAAATCAGGTCTTGGGTACGTTCAACTGCAAAAGCAGGAATAACCAGGTTTCCGCCTTTACGAACGGTTTTTTTAATAATTTGCATAAGCCGTTGCATTTTATCTTCTGTTTCAATATGAAACCGGTTGCCATAGGTTGCTTCCATGATCACATAGTCAGCTTCTGTAAACAAAGTAGGGTCATTAATTATTGGTTGATTAGTATTGCCTATATCCCCTGAATATATTAACTTTTGACCATCGGTCAAAACTTCAATCATGGCGGACCCTAAAATATGGCCGGCATCGTGAAAAACCACCTTTACATCAGGAAAAATTTCTATTTCAGAATTATAAGAGATCCCTATGAACTGTTCCATGCATTTTTCCGCATCCTGCATGGTATAGATAGGTTCCAGCAATGGTTTATTGGCCCGGGCCAATTTGCGGTTTTTTCGTTCTACTTCCATCTCTTGAATATATGCGCAATCGGGCAACATTATTGAACAGAGGTCTTTTGTTACTTTGGTGGTATAAATCTTCCCTTTAAATCCTTTTTTGCAGAGTTTAGGAATAAGACCGCTATGATCAATATGGGCATGACTTAAAAGGACTGCATCGATTTCAGAGGGATTAAATTCAAATTCACCATAATTTCTTTCTTTAAGTTCTTTAGGACCTTGAAAAAGGCCGCAATCTATTAAAATTTTATACCCCTTGGTTGTTGTCAAACCAACACATGAACCTGTTACAGTCTCAGCGGCACCATAAAAAATTAATTTCATTTATTACCCTCCTAAAATGAAAACTCTTTAAAAATTTTAAAAACAAAACGTACCTGCTAAGGTACGTTTTTTACTAACAACCAAAGCTATTGAACTTTTCGATTTTCATCACAAAAAGTCCTGCTATTTTTCTGTTTTTGACGAACAAATCTTGAGATTTTTCGATAATCCTTGGTTATTTCTATGGGAAGTTGGATTAATTTAATATTTTTCTCCTGACAATATAAATTAAACACGGAGCTTGGTTTATTACTGTCAGTCAACAAGGCTATTTTTAAGGCAGGTATGAAATAATCAACAAAGACTCCTCCCATTCGGTAGTTTGATAATATTTCATAACCAGGAAAAGCCTTCAAAAGTTCCAAATATAAACTGTTCCCATCAGTTTTTGTATCCATCTCTTCATATTTTTCGTCATTGTCTTTGTTGGAAGTTTTATTATTATGATTATCATATTTTGCTTTAACTTGATCCAAAAGTCGGGTAACTTCCTCCTGCAAACTGCCAAAGCTGGAAATAATCCTGGCATCAGGTAATTTTTCCATAATTAATTGATAAAGCATGGGTACTACCAGGCTGTTATTGCCGCCTATTAATTGTAATACAAGGGGGATTATTTCTTCAGTTTTTTCAAAACAGCTTTCGATTCGTTTTTCATAACCTTCTTCATGCTTACTAAGTTCGATTAATATTTCAATTAACTCGTCAATTTTATTAAGAATTGTTTTTTCTAAATGCTTTGAACCCATTCCCAAACGCTCCTTGGAAAAGTATCGAATGTTAATGTTAATAAATATTCCAAGGAAGCGGCAAATATTCCTAAATAACAATTTCTATTTGAGCTCATTAATTTTTTCAGAGGCCAATTGCTGAAGTTTACTTCTGGCAAGGACTTCTTTATCTTCATCGGTCAGAATCACCAGGTAATCGCCGGAATAGATTTTTGTGCTTCCGTTAGGAATTATTTCTTTCTCACCCCTTTTTATTGCTACCAATAAACAGCCCGGCATCCATTTGATTTCTTTAATAGATTTGCCGTCAAGGGCAGAACCCAAGGAAACCGGAATTTCAATAATACTTTTGTCTACCCCTTCTCCAATAAAATCATTTTTCTTTTCGTTTTTTAACATTCTTTCCAGCAATATTTCATAAGCAGGGCCTGATTTAAAGATATCCGTTACCAAGTAAGCAGTCATAGAAACAGTTATCATTGCCAATAAATGACTAAAAGACCCGGTCATTTCGGTAATCAATATACTTCCTGTAATAGGAGCTTTAACAATTGCCGTAAAAAAAGCAGCCATAGCCAAAACAATAAAGTTATCGGCATATATCTCCAAATTACTAAACTCAAGGGCAACGGCACTGAATGCGTTACCTGCCAATGCTCCGATAACCAATAAAGGTAAAAAAATCCCTCCTGGTGCGCCGGAACCATAGCTAAGCATGGTAAAAGCAAATTTAACTATTAATAAAAAAACCAAGGATTTCAAAGTAAAAAATTCCTCGTGAAGCTGGTTAATTAAGTTTTGCCCTCCCCCTAAAACCTCGGGAATAATAAAGCCCAGTAATCCTCCTACCATCAGAGGAAAGACTGGTTTCCAGTTTTCTGGTACCGGCACCTTTTTATAAAAATCCATAGACAATACCAAAACAGTTTTAAATAAACAACCTAAAACCCCTATGATTAAACCTAGAATAATTAATAAATGGTAATAGTTTAAAGGGAAAACCTGTATATTTTCAAAACTGAAAATAGGTTTGCTTCCAAAAAATTGTTGCGATAAAAAGTCAGCGGTTAGTGAAGCCGCCATAGATGATGTCAGCACCATGGGAGAAAAATTTTTATGCATTTCCTCTAGAGCAAATATTACTCCCGCCAACGGGGCATTAAAGGCTGCCGCCAGGCCGGCGCTGGCCCCGCTGGTTATCAAATATTTTTCTTCAATTAGTTGCCTGCCCATAATCCTGCTTATACCTTGCCCCGCTGCTGCTCCCAATTGAATGGAGGGCCCTTGGGTACCCAATGATAAACCTGCACCTATAGCCAAAATACTGCCTATAAATTTGCCTACCAGAACTTTTAACCAGTTCATTTTTAGCTGACTTATCAATATTCCTTTTACTTGCGGTATTCCGCTGCTTCTTATCATTGGATCTTTAATAAGGAAACCCAAGAATAAACCTATTAAAATTAAAATAAAAAACCACCCGCAAATTAACCACAAATTTCCCGAAGACAAAAGATCATAAATATTAGTCCTCAAATTCTCGGCCTTTTCTAAAAGGTATCTGTAGAAAACAATTATACTTCCGGAAAAAATTCCTACTATAATTCCTTCTACAAAAAGCCGCAGTCTAAGGTCATGCCATTTACTCAAAGCAGTAGTTGTTTTGCTGGCGGTATTTAATTCTTTTTTAAATTCTTTCAAATTTTTAATAGACAAATTTTTTCGACTTCCTTATTAATGGTTTAATCTAAATTTTAATTATAACACAAAACTGATTTGTACTGACTGGTTTGGGCCACGCCGGGCGCAAAAAAAATGTTGAGATTTAAAATCCCAACATTTAATCCAAATCCTAATTTTCCAGTAAACTCAAAGCCTCATCGGATTTTAAAAAGTTTAAAAATTCATCAGCTGCCTGGGTCCGGAATTTCTTCTTATGGTAAATAATATTAAATTCTCTTACAAAACTGTCTTCTTCAAAGGTAAGCTGTGCTAATTTACCCAATTTAACCTTTTCTTTAGCCGCCCACTTGGAAATAATGGATACCCCTAAGCCACTTTCGACAGCGGCTTTAATAGCCGAAGTACTGCCCAACTCCATTATCACATTTAGATTATTGATGGAAAAGCCGGCTTTTTTCATATGTTTTTCGGTTTCAATTCTCGTACCGGAGCCCTTTTCCCTAGAAATGTACGGATATTTATCCAGTTCGAAAACCGAAACTTTTTCTTTTTTAGCTAAGGGATGATCACTGGGTACTATTAAGACCAGTTGATCTTTTAAGAATAATTCTTTCTCAATATCTTTAGTGGTGACCGGACCTTCCACTAAACCTATATCCAAAGATGTATCATGGATTTTAGTTTCTATATCCTCCGTATTTCCTACTTCTAACGTCAATTGCACTTCAGGATAATTCTTTTTAAAGGTTCCCAATAAATAAGGAATAATATATTCTCCTATTGTTGTGCTGGCACCTATCATGAGCCTACCTTTTGCGGTTCCTGTTAACTCTTGCATTTCCCTTTCCAGTTCGCTTTGAAGATGGCTCATTTGATTTGCATACTTAAGCAATAGATGTCCGGCCTCGGTTAAAGTAATATTACGGCTTACTCTGTCAAAAAGTCTGGTACCATAGTATTCTTCCAGCATTTGAATTTGAAAACTTACGGCAGGTTGTGTTAAAAATAATGCCTTGGCTGCTTTTGAAAAGCTTTTTTTATCTACAACGGTCAGAAAAACTCTAATACTATCATTAAGCACTGACTTTTGCCACCTTTCATAAAATGAAATGAAAATAATCATTTCCTCTTATTATAAACAATTAATTCAAAATATCCTACTTCTAAATTAGCAAAATATAGTTACTATCAAAAAATTTAATAATATGTCTTTTAATACATTTTCCCCATTTTCCAAAGCTTATTCCAAGGATTATTTAAATTTTAAACTTTTTCAATGTTAAATATACTGGATTTTCAATATTTTGAAAAAATTTTATTTCTAAACTAGCATTTTATAATATTTTGAACTTCATCACTTTTTAAGAAACTTAAAAATTCATAAACTGCTTTGGTTTTAAACTTTTTATCGTGATAAATCAAGATAAATTGCCGCTCAAATTTGGTTTCATTGAGGGTTAGGGTAACTAATTTGTTTTGTCTGGCCATTTCTTGAACTGTCCATTTGGAAACAATGGAAATACCCAAACCACTGCTTACTGCTGCTTTAATAGCTGTCGTACTGCCCAATTCCATAATTATGTTTAAATTTAAGGGATCAAAACCTACTTTCTTTAAAGCGCTTTCCATAATATGTCTTGTCCCCGAACCCTTTTCCCTGGATATAAAAGGATATTTACTTAGTTCAAAGACAGATATTTTTTTATTTTTCGTTAAGGGATGTTCAGGAGGCACAATTAAGACTAATTCATCATCCAGGAAATGCTCAATTACCATATCTTTTCCGCTGACCGGCCCTTCCACCAGTGCTATATCCAAAGTGGTATCTAAAATTTGGGATTCAATATCCTCAGTATTTCCTATAACAAGACTAACATCTACTTCCGGATAGATTTTTATAAACTTTCCAACCACCGAAGGTAAAATATACTCCCCTATGGTCGTACTGGCCCCAATTAAAAGTCTTCCTTTTATAGTACCCGTAAGTTCCTGCATCTCTTTTTCCAATTGGGCCTGGAGTTCGCTCATTTTTTGAGCATAGTTTAAGAGCAATTCTCCCGCAGCAGTCAAGGTAATATTTCTATTAACCCTGTCAAATAATACAGTGCCATAATATTGTTCCAACATTTGTATTTGAAAACTAACCGCAGGCTGAGTTAAAAAAAGGGATTTAGCAGCTTTGGAAAAATTTCTTTTCTCAGCAACTGCCAAAAAAACTTTAATGCTATCGTTTAGCATATTTAAGCCCCCAATTATAAATATTATTTATTTGCAATATTTCGCCATTGTTAGCAAAATATCCTCCTACGGGGGCATAGTTATTATTTAAAATCAAACAATTTCCCCTAATATAACTTCTTCCTTGCCATCAATTTCCGTTAATTTTACCAAAACTATCTCTTTACGGGAGGTAGGAATATTTTTACCCACATAATCGGCCCGAATAGGTAATTCTCGATGTCCTCTGTCAATCAAAACAGCCAGCTGAATTGACAACGGTCTGCCCAGATCTATTATTGCATCCAAAGCAGCCCGTACCGTACGTCCTGTATAAAGAACATCATCTACTAATACAATTTTTTTCCCAACAATATTAAAAGGTATTTCGGTACCGTGAATAACCGGTTGGTCACCGATGGTAGTAAGATCATCACGATATAAGGTAATATCCAGCTTACCTACTTTAACCTCATGACCTTCTATATCCTGAATTTTTTGAGCCAGCCTTTGGGCTAAAGGTACACCCCTTCTTCGAATACCAACCAATAGCAAATTCTCAATTCCTTTGTTTTTTTCAATAATTTCGTGGGCTATACGGGTCAGAGAACGGTTTAAACCGTCAGCATCCATAAGAACGGTCTTTTCTACAATATCCATCATAAATTCTCCTTTCGTAAGTATTCCAATACAGCTTGGTAATGTATAGGCAAATCAATTTGAAAAGTCAATCTCTCCTTAGTCCGGGGGTGATCAAAACCAATTAAATAAGCATGAAGAGCCTGCCCGGAGAAACCAAGGTTGTCTCGCTTAACATAACCATAGAGAGGGTCGCCGACTAATGGGTGGTTAATATATGCCATATGAACTCGGATTTGATGGGTCCTACCGGTTTCTAAGCGGCATTCCAGAAAAGTGTAATTATTGAAACGTTCTTTAACAAAGTATTTGGTAATTGCCTGTTTTGAGTTTTTCAAAGTAACAGCCATTTTTTTCCGTTCAGTGGGATGGCGGCCTATTGGAGCATCGATTATTCCTCCCGGCTCGGCTATAACACCATGAACTAAAGCCAAATAAGCCCGTTCAATATTGTGCTCTTTTAATTGGGCAGCTAAGCTCTGATGGCTAAAATCATTTTTTGCCACCAATAATAAGCCGGAAGTATCTTTATCGATACGGTGAACAATGCCGGGCCGCATTTTTCCGTTAATTCCCGATAAATCTTTACAGTGATAAAGCAAGGCATTGACCAATGTCCCTGAATAATTGCCCGGCGCAGGATGAACTACCATATCAACGGGCTTGTTGATAACCAATAAATCATTATCCTCATAAATAATTTCCAGCGGAATATTCTCCGGTTCAATTACTATGGGCGTAGGGTCCGGAATACTGGCCTCAATCCGGTCGCCCACCTTAAGGCGGTAATTGGGTTTTACTTTTTTACCGTTAACGGTAACAGCCTCTTCGGAAATAAGTTTTTGAATATAAGACCGGGATATTTCTTCAATATTTTCCGCAATAAAAAGATCTATGCGTTGTTCCTGTTCATCTTCATCAACAATAAATTTATAGATTTCCAATCAAATTTCCTCCCCATGGAAGAGAAGTTGATAGGCTATATATATCATCCCTATAACAATAGCTGAATCGGCGATGTTAAAAACCGGCCAAATTCGAAAATCAAAAAAATCCGTTACTACACCCATTCGCAAACGGTCGATTAGATTGCCAACGGCCCCTCCGACTACCATTCCTAAAGCTATACGCAATAATAATTTTTCCCCGGTTAATTTATAGTAAAAATAAATAATGGTCGTCAAAATAATCATTGTAATAAATATAAAGAAAAGTCTTTGGTTAGCTAATAATCCAAATGCAGCGCCAGGATTTTCTATATATGTCAAATGAAATATATTAGGTATTACCGGTATGCTCTCATAAAGGGTCATGGTGGTTTTAACAATATACTTGGTTCCTTGGTCTATCAATAATACTAAAGCTGCTGTAACCCAAAATAACAAAATACGGTCACTCCTTTTTCGGCAAAACTCTTTACCTTGTCATTTTAACATAAATTAACTGTTTCGCCTACTAATACAAACGCAGAACAAGAAAGGAAAGCCGTGCTCAATTAGCCCGGCTTTTCAGCATAGTTATTTTTTTAACCCATAAAACAGGATGGGTGACTCGAAAGACAAACTCATTACGGAAAAAACTCTGTCCCACCGTTAAATAAATCAAGCCTTTTTCCCAACAAGCCAAGTCCGAAAGCATTTGAGAAAGCTCTCGAGTATTAGCGGTTTTCCTTTCAAATAAAGGACTTAAATCTGCAATAATTTCTCGGTCAACTTCTTCTAATTCTTCTTTTATTTTTATTATTTTTTCAATGGGTACAAAAAAATCTATCTTATTATTAAAAACGAAAGCAAAATATTTTGCCGTTAAAAATAACTTTCCTTGCAATTCTTCATTACCACTGAAATAAATTACTTTGCCTTCCGCCAAAATTACATCTTCAAGTTTTAAGGCCCGAGCAGTATTTTTAAGACAAGCATCGGAAAAAACAGGCTGTAAATAAATAATTATCAAGGCAAACAGCCCTAATATTAAACCTGACCGGACATTTCTTGTTATAGCGGCAAAAATTAAACCTATCAGTGGTCCTAGAGAAAAAGATAATATTTGAATCAGAGTCCGTTCTGAGTAGATGTACATTTTTCTACCTAATCTTCATCATATAGGTCCGATGCCGGTTTTTCATCATCTACGCCTTGAAAATCCTGATAAAACTGCCCGTCCTCGTCTTTATATACCGGGATTTGTTCATATCTTTCAACTGCTCCTATGTCCTCATCATAATCATAATAAATATTATTATAATCTAATACGCTGCCTATATCGCTCGGGGATTCCGAGGTGCCATACCGGGCTACAGCCTGCCAGGCGTCCTCCCCGTCAAACATATTTAGATCTGTTCCTTGGCCTAGTTTAGCAGTAAAAGTATTATTGCTTTCGCCACCAAAGGGCGGCATAATTACCTCTTCTTCTACCGGCCTTCTGGCCTCGTTACTGGCAGGTCCTTCTTCCCATGCTCTCTGTCGGCACTTTACACACATTGTAGTCACTGGGATTGCCTCCAACCTTTCTTTTGGTATAGGTTGACCACATTTATCGCAAATGCCGTACCGACCTTCTTCAAGCCTTTTTAAAGCGTCCTCGACTTTTTCTATCTGTTGTAAAGCATAGGTTCTAAAACCTATGTCCTTTCCTCGTTCATAAACTTCACTGGCCACGTCACCGGGATGATTATCATACAAAGAAAGCTCAGAAGTGCTTTCACCTAAAGAATTACTTAAGCCCTGATCCAAAGAATTTATTAAATCACTGTATTCTTTTTTTAAATTTTCCAATCTTGTCTTATATAGTTGGTAATCGGCATCCTTAAACATAGCAAACCTCCTTAATACTTGGGAACCCGGGCATTGTTTTGAACCATTCTTACAATATCGGCAATAAAATCACTAATAAGGGGCAATTTAAGTATTACAATTTTTTGCAGGAAATAAAGGAGTACGGCAAATAATATACTAAAACCAATGGCCGTTCCTAATCCTCTTGCTATTCCCGCTATAAAATTTATCCAAAGCAGTTTTTTGGGGTTATTTAACAACTCTACATATTCGGCTAATTTCATTTTTTCCAAGTCCAAAGAAAGTTGTTTGATTAATCCCTCCAGTTTTTTTGTAGAGTTTAACATAGCCAATCCTCCCCATCGATGTCATTTTTCCCAAAGGTTTACCGGTCTATGCGTAATCGAACGTCCCTTGAGAGTAAATAAAAAAACCGCCTACGGCGGTTTTTGTCCAAAACCTTTCTTAATTGTTTAAGGCATGAATAGGGGCGGGAATTCGCCCTCCCCTGTTAATGAACTTTTCGGAGCCAAACCGGCTGACGGGCATAATTGGTGCATAGCCTAACAATCCGCCAAAAACGACGGTTTCACCCACATTTTTTCCCGGTACAGGTATAATTCTCACAGCGGTGGTTTTCTTATTAATCATGCCAATAGCAGCTTCATCGGCGATAATAGCCGAGATTGTTTCAGCACTGGTGTCCCCCGGCACGGCGATCATGTCTAAACCCACCGAGCAAACACAGGTCATGGCTTCTAATTTATTGATGTCTAAAGCTCCAGCTTCAACGGCATTAATCATTCCGGCATCTTCACTGACCGGAATAAAGGCACCGCTTAAACCCCCAACATAGGAGGAGGCCATTGCGCCGCCTTTTTTAACCGCATCATTAAGCATGGCTAAAGCGGCAGTAGTACCATGGGTACCGCATTTTTCCAGACCCATGGCTTCTAAAATATCGGCAACACTGTCACCTATGGCAGGAGTGGGCGCCAAAGACAAATCAACAATACCAAAAGGAATATTTAGCCTTTTGGCCGCTTCTTTACCCACTAATTCACCCATTCTGGTAATTTTAAAGGCCGTTTCTTTAATTTTGCTGGCCAGAACACCAAAAGGGGCATCAGGATTTTTCCTAACAACATTTAATACCACTCCCGGACCGCTGACCCCAACATTTATTACCGTTTCGGGCTCACCCACACCATGAAAAGCTCCGGCCATAAAGGGGTTATCCTCGGGAACATTACAGAAAACCACTAATTTTGCACACCCTAAACCATCATGCTCTTTTGTTAATTCAGCTGTACGTTTTATGATCTGTCCCATTATTTTTACCGCATCCATATTGATTCCGGCTTTGGTTGAGGCCACATTGACCGAGGAACACACCCGTTCGGTTTGAGCCAGACTCTCAGGAATGGAATAAATCAGTTTTTCGTCGCCTTTTGTCATTCCTTTGTGCACTAAAGCTGAAAAACCGCCGATAAAGTTTACACCTACTTCTTTGGCGGCTTGGTCAAGGCTGAAAGCAATGTCTACATAATTTTCAGCTTCACAGGCTTCCGCTACAATGGCAATGGGAGTAACGGAAATTCTCTTATTAATTATAGGGATACCGTACTCACTTTCAATTTGTTCGCCGACCTTTACTAAATTTTCAGCTTTTTGGGTTATTTTATCATAAATTTTTTGGCAGGTAACCTTGATATCGGGATGGGCACAATCCCGCAAAGATATTCCCATGGTTATGGTCCGAATATCAAGATTTTCGGCTTCCACCATTCGGATGGTTTCCAGTATTTCATCGGTAGTAATAGAAATAGGCATTATATCCCCCCTTAAATCCTGTGCATAAATTGGAACACGTCTTCATGCTGGGCGGAAATTTTAACACCAATTTCCTCTCCCTTGGTAATCAATTTTTCTTTTAAAACATTAAAGTCAACGGTACACTGGCCAATATCAACAATCATGATCATGGTAAAAAATTCCTGCAGGATGGTTTGACTTATATCTAAAATATTAGCGTTGTATTCTGCTAATACATTAGCCACGCCGGCAATAATACCTACCTTGTCCTTCCCGACTACCGTCACTACAATACGCGAACTCCCCTTATTCTGCATATATTATTTCCTCCCTGTTTCAATTTGAATCAATTAAGCTTAGTATATTCAACAACTTTTAAGAAAATCCTCCTTATTTTGGGTCTTTTTAGGGATAAGTTGGTCGGACCATAATAAGCAAAGCAGACAAAAAAACCGGGAGGATTGGAGCCCTCCCGGAAAACTTTTGGAGAAATTAAGGGTTGCTTATTTTATTTACTTTTGCCAGCGGAGGACAGGTTTCCGAGCCGCTTGAGCTTCATCAAATCTGGAAACTAAAGTGGAATGGGGCGCATCATGTAAAACCTCAGGGTTATCCATGGCTTCTTGATATATTTTAATCATTGCCTCGCAGAAAGCATCAAGGGTTTCCTTATTTTCGGTCTCCGTCGGTTCAATCATCATCGCCTCTTCTACTATTAAGGGAAAATAAATGGTCGGCGGATGAAATCCATAGTCTATTAACCGTTTAGCAATATCTAAAGTATGCACACCTTTTGCTTTCATTTCTTTGGTTGGGGTAATGATGAATTCATGCTTACAGAAACGGTCAAAGGGAACATGATAATATTCTTTAAGGAGCGCTTTTAAATAGTTGGCATTTAATACGGCCATCTCACTGGCTTCTTTAAGACCCTCAGCCCCTAAAGCCATGCAATAGGTGAAGGCTTTAACAATGACCCCAAAATTTCCGTAAAAGGTTTTTACTTTCCCAATGGAGTGGGGCCGGTCATAATCAAAATAGTACTGTTCCTTTTCGCAATCAAATTCAATTACAGGTTTAGGTAAAAAAGG
>JAAXZE010000095.1 GCA_012720075.1 Clostridia bacterium | reverse complement strand
CTTAAAAATAATGTCGGTGGCATAAATATCGGCAGCGTCGTTTATGCCAAACCATAATATTTCTGCACGGCAATTCTTTAGCCAAGGACTTAGGAGGCTGCGATCTTCAATATTCAGGAGAACGGTTCCTTCTTTAGGAAGAAACTCTAAAAGCTCTGCTTTGGCTTGAGCAATTTTTTCCTGGGACCCTAATAATTCGGCATGAACATGACCTATATTGGTAATAACGCCATGGGTTGGCTGTGCCAATTGGCAGAGAAAAGATATTTGCCCTAAACCCCGCATGCCCATTTCCAGAACCAGCGCCTCATGGCTTTTATCAATGGCACATAAAGTCAACGGAAGGCCCAGTTCATTGTTATAATTTCCCTGGGTCTTAAGGGTTTTATATCTCTGTTCCAAGATACTAAAGATCATATCTTTGGTGGACGTCTTTCCTGTACTGCCGGTCACCGCTATTACCGGCAGCCTTAAGTTTTGTCGTACTAATTTGGCTAAGGCTTGCAGAAACCTTTGAGGGTCTTCACAAATGATTATATTTTTACTTTTGGGGTTTTCAACCTTTTCAACATCGGAAATAACAGCGCCAACGGCTCCATTTTCAAGAGCGGCATCCACAAACAAATGACCGTCTGACTTTTCCCCTTTTAAGGCAAAAAACAGATCTCCCTTTTTTACCCGACGGCTATCTATTGCCACTCCTTTGGGAAACACATCGGCCGCTCCTTGATAACACCCCCCCAAAATTTTGGCTAAATCCTTCATAGTTAACTCTAACAATTTTTTCACCTCATAATTTGTAACTAGTGAATGGTGACTAGTGACTAGTATAAAATTACTTTAATGAAGCTTTATCCTTGGTGAAAGTATTCACCAAGCGTTAACTTACAATTGCTTTAATAACTCCTCGGCAATCTTTTTATCATCAAAGGGGTATTTAACCCCATTTATTTCCTGGTAAGTTTCGTGGCCTTTACCGGCAATAAGAATGATATCATCCTTTTTGGCCATCTTTAGGGCTTCTTTTATTGCTTCTTTTCTGTCGGTTATTACCTGGTATTTTTCAGGACCTACTATTTCCTTTACTCCCGGCAAAATATCCTCAATAATTTTCTCCGGATCTTCCGTCCGGGGGTTGTCAGAAGTAATAATCGTAAAATCGCTGTATTGGGCTGCAGCTTTACCCATTAAAGGTCTTTTGGTACGATCTCTGTCGCCGCCGCAACCAAATACGGTGATACTTCGTCCTTGAGCAAACTCCCGGGCAGTAGTCAAAATATTGATTAAGCTGTCGGGGGTATGGGCATAATCCACGATCACGGCAAAATCCTGAGTGCCTTCTATTAATTGAAAACGACCGGGAATACCTGAAACATTCTCTAAACTTTTGATGGCTTGTTCCAGGGGAATTCCCTGGGAATAGGCCACAGCTAAAGCTGCCAATGAATTATAAACATTAAATTTCCCCGTTAATTGAAGAGTGATATCATTATCATTAACCCGATAACTTACACCGGTGGAAGTAATAATAATATTCTCCGCCTTGAAGTTTACATCATTTTCCGTTCCATAGCTAATCTTTTCTGCAGTGATCTCAGATAGTAATTTTTGACCCCAGGTATCATCACCGTTTATAACCGCAACTTTTCTATAGTTTTTGGAGTTTTCCCGTCCAAGACCGGTAAACAATTTGGCCTTGGCCTTAAAATATT
Organism: Clostridia bacterium; assembly: GCA_012720075.1. Classification (GTDB taxonomy): domain Bacteria; phylum Bacillota; class Peptococcia; order Peptococcales; family BICA1-8; genus JAAXZE01. The sequence goes on along the minus strand of JAAXZE010000095.1, from coordinate 7,977 downwards.
CTTCCATTGACTGGTGATAATCCAAATGGTCTTGAGTTAAATTGGTAAAAACAGCAATATCAAATTGACACCCTTTGACCCTGGCCAGATCCAGGGCATGGGAGCTTACCTCCATAACGACGCAGGATACCCCTTCAGCAGCCATTTGAGCAAATAGCTCCTGGAGGTCCGATGCTTCGGGAGTGGTTCTTTCTACCGGTAAAATTTTTTGGCCTATCCGGTTATGGATGGTTCCTACCAGACCTACTTTATGACCTTGGTCTTCAAATATTTTAGCTATCAAATTTGTGGTGGTTGTTTTGCCATTTGTACCGGTAACCCCGATTAAAAGAAATTTAGCGGATGGATGATCAAAAAAAACGGCGCTTAAATCAGCTAAAGCAATCCTGCTGTTTTCCACTAAAACCCAGGGGTATTCGTCAGAACAATAATTTTTATCTTCTATGATAAATGCAGAGGCACCATTTTCTAAAGCATTTTTAATAAATTTATGACCATCGGTTTTAAACCCTTTTATAGCTACAAAAAGGTCTCCTTGTTTGACCTGTCTGGAATCATACTTTATTCCCTTTACTTCTATATTATTTAAATCCTCCGAAACCGCAATTATGGGAATATCCTGAATAAGCTTATTCAATTTCATTATTTTTCCCCCTTCGGATTTTACTATACTTAATAGTATAGCCCAAGTGAAACCACATTAGAACAATAAAAACTTTATTGACCATCGAACGTTCTAAATTCTATAGAAAAGAGGAAACAGGCCCTTAAGGACCTATAGTTTCCTCATAAGGTTCTGCATTAGGTGATATGAATTTCACTTTTACTACAGTGCCTTTTTCAACTTTTTCACCGGGGATAGGTTCTTGCAGGGCCGCCAGACCGCTTCCCTGGGGAGCCATACCAAGACCAAGGTCAGCCAAAATTTTACTGGCTTCTTTTATAGTCCTCCCTTTTAAATCCGGTACTATAACCTGCTGGTCTTCGGCATTCTGGGTATACAAGACTACGGTGCTTCCTTGATTAACTTCCGTACCGGCAGGAGGCAGCTGGGTGACAATGATTTCTCCTTCACCTTCGATACGAACTTCCAGCCCTAACTTTTTAAGCTCTTTAACTGCATCATTAACAGCTTTATTTTTTACATCAGGCACAACCAGTTTTTTCTCTTTGGTTTCCTCTTTAGCAGGCAATTCCGGCGGAATTTCCAAATACCTTAGGGTATCTAATATAACATTTCGAAAAACAGGTCCGGCAACCTGACCGCCGTAATATACTCCCTGGGGAGAATCAACAATTACCAAAGCGGCGATCCGTGGATTATCGGCCGGAGCAAACCCGATAAAAGATGCGATATACTCGCTGGTTGAATAACCGCCGCCGGGCAAAATCTTCTGGGCTGTACCCGTTTTGCCGGCAACTTTATAACCCTCAATGTAAGCTTTGCTCCCGGTCCCTTCGCTGACTACGGTTTCCAATATTGCCCGCAAATCCTGGGAAGTTTTTTGGGAAATAACCTGCCGAACCGGTTCCGGTTCTATTTTTTTAATCAAATTATTCTCTGAATCCCTAATTTCCTTGACTATTTGGGGCTTCATCAACCACCCGGCATTGGCAATGGCGGAAATGGCCCTGACTAACTGAATGGGAGTAACGGCATTGGCCTGACCAATGGACATAGTCGCCAGGTCAATCTCTTTTGCCCTGTTTCGGGGCACTAAGATACCGGTAGCTTCGCCCGGCAAATCAATCCCGGTTTTAGCGCCGAAACCGAAACCACTAATGTATTTATACATATTGTCCAAACCCAGCCTTAAACCTACGGTAACAAAAACCGGGTTACAGGAGTTTTGTATGCCTTCAACAAAGGATTGACTTCCGTGGGGGTTACGGGTCCAGCATTTGATAGTTTCTTTACCGACTTTTATATATCCCGGGTCATAAAATCTGTCATCGGGCTTTACCATCTTCTCTTCCATGGCGGCAGCTGCTACAACAGGCTTAAAGGTGGACCCCGGTTCATAGGCATCGGAAATGGCAAAATTACGCCATGTTCCTTGATCATAATCGGCATAATTGTTAGGATCAAAAACAGGGCGGTTGGCCAAAGCCAAAATCTCGCCGGTTTTAACGTCCATTACCAGTATTGCAGCCCTTTTGGCCTGTTTGACTTTCATTACTTGGTCAATTTCCCGCTCAACAATATACTGAATGGTTTCATCAATGGTTAAATAAAGGCTGTGTCCGTCGGTAGGGGGAATATAGTGATGCATAGCATTGGGAATTTCCCGGCCGGCAGCATCATATTCAATCATTATCTTACCCGATATGCCCCTTAATTCTTTATCATAAGCCAGTTCGATTCCGCTCAAACCCTGATTGTCAATCCCGGCAAAACCTAAGATATGGGCGGCTAACGTCCCTTTTGGATAATACCGTTGATTTTCTTCAACAAAATTAATTCCCGGTAAATTCAATTTTTTTAGTTCCTGAATCTTTTCATCGGGAACTCTTCTTTTGATCCATTCAAAAGCTACCTTTTTATTTAACTTATTTTTTATTTCTTCCTGATCTAATTCCAAAACTTGGGCTAAAGCTTCGGCAATTTCATCTACCCGTTGGGACCTTCGGACCTGAGAGGGTACAGCATAAACAGATTCGGCACTAACGCTAATAGCCAGTGGACTGCCATTGCGGTCATAAATAATGCCTCGCTTTGCCTTTATGTCGATATTCCGCAATCGACTGTCGATGGCTTTAGCTTGTAATTCATCTCCCCTTACAAATTGAATCCAAGCCACTCTAACCACCAAAAGGCCTAATAGCAAGGCAGAAACTATAAAGATAAAAGTAATGCGTTTTTTCATTGATAAACTAACCAAGCGGCCCACTCCTAGCTTTTACTATCCCTTGCTAACCAGTGGTAAAAGAAATCCTGAATCATTCCAAACCAGACCTGATTGGGATAATTGTTTTCCGTTTTGACTTCCTCTTTGGTAACGGCACCAAAGGACATAGCGCGGGAAGCCAGTTGTACGGCATAATCACTGCTTTCTACAGAAGTTTCGGAAGGAAATATAAAATGCACCGATCCATTATCAGGATAAATCATCCCTAACTGGGTCTTTGCAATTTCTTCGATTTTATTTAAGGAAACATTATTAGCTATTTTCAATTTCAACTTTTCATTTTCGGTTTCTAGTTCTACTATTTCTTTTTTTAGTTGATTTACTTGAAAACCAAGATAATTCAACCATACCTGTTGAATAACTACACTCATGCCGATTAAGAATATTAAGGAAATTAAGATGATTCCGGGAGTAACTCTCCTCACCCATCCCGGCTTTACGGAGGCTTTTACTTTTTTATTATTCTTTTTTTCGACTTGTTGGTATTGTTCCGGTATATAATCAGTTCCGCCCGCTTTTTTGTATGCCATTACCAAAGTATTCAGCCTCCTTTCTTTTTAGAACTACCGCTCGAATATTAGTGGGTTAGCGGGTAAGTGTTTTAGTGTGAAAGGTATTTAAGAAATTGAGGTATAAGCTTAAATTTTCTCCGCTGCCCTAAATTTTGCACTGCGGGAGCGGGGGTTGTTTTCCAGTTCTCTTTTTCCGGCTGTAACCGGTTTGCGGGTCAAAATTTTTATCATTGGCCTTTTGTTACACTGACAAACCGGTAATTCCGGCGGACAGATACAATCTTGGGCCCAATATTTGAATTTTTCCTTTACAATACGATCTTCCAAAGAGTGAAAAGAAATAACACCCATTCTCCCTCCTTTTTTTAACCAGTTTAAAGCCGTATCCAATGTATTTTCTAAAACTTCCAGTTCTCTGTTTACAGCGATCCTTATAGCCTGAAAAGTTCTTTTGGCCGGGTGGGGGCCATCTTTTCTTGCTCCGGCCGGTATTGCGGCTTTAATAATCTCCACTAATTCCCCGGTTGTATCAATAGAATGATTTTCTCTGGCTTTTACTATAAACCGGGCGATGCGCTTAGCCCATTTTTCTTCACCATAATCCCAAATAATTTTTGCTATTTCTTCTTCGGAAAAATTATTTATCAAATCCCAAGCAGAAAAATGTGCGTTCTTGTCCATGCGCATATCTAAGGGAGCATCCTGCATATAACTAAAGCCCCGTTCCTTTTCATCCAGTTGATGGGATGAGACTCCTAAATCAAAAAGTATCCCGTCAATTCCTTGGGGGCTATATTCTATAATAATGTCATTGAGTCTTTCATAGTTACTGTGAACAAAAATAATATGATCATGAAAATCTTTTAGGTTTTTTTTGGCAGCTTCGACAGCATTAATATCTTGGTCGATGCCGATTAATTTGCCTCCCGGCAAAATCCGGGAAACAATGGCTTTACTGTGGCCTCCTCCACCCATAGTACAGTCCACAAAGACCTCACCGGGTTGAGGATTTAAAATTTCTATAATTTCATCCAATAGTACAGGCACATGTTCAAAATCCACAATTAATTCTCCTTCGAAGCGGAACTTTTGGGTCAGACAATATTTTTTCCTATTAGGTTAAATTCTTCCAACTGATATATTTATAAGTATAGCTTGTGCGTCTGACATTTACTTTTTGGTCTATTCTATTGCGACAGACATAAGAATTATCATTAGCATTATTAATCTGACGCAAAATACTACTTTGTATTAATGTCTGACGGAACATATCGACTCTAAGGTATTTTCTTCGGAATTGTTAACCCAAACTATTTTCTGACCGGCAATCTTGCTCCATGGCTTGTCTGACGGAAAAAATAACTCATAAGCTATTTTAGAGTCCCAAATCAAAATCCACCATTTTTTCAGCCAGTTCTTCATAAGTTTCTTGGGTCTTACGGTTATATTCTTCCCAAACTTCCTTGCTCCAAATTTCCAGCCGGGAAGAAACACCAATAATATAGACATCTTTTAGCAGTTTAGCATGGTCCCGCAAATTTGCTGTCAGTAATATCCTGCCCTGCTTATCCAACTCGCATTCAATGGCTCCTGAGAAAAAGAAACGGGCAAAAGCTCTGGCATCAGCCTTGGTAAAGGGGAGACTTCTCAATTTTTCCTCCAAAATTTTCCATTCCGTCATAGGATAAACAAACAAACAATTATCCAGGCCTTTGGTCACAACAAATTTTTCCCCTAATTCTTCTCGGAATTTGGACGGCATGATGAGACGGCCTTTATCATCTATAGTATGTTGATATTCACCCATAAACATGCCATCTCACCCACTTTCTCCCCACTTCGTTCCACTTTAAACCATTTTACACCACCTGTAACCACTTTATTCGCTTTTTTCTTAATTTTCCCTGCTAAAAATTAAAAATTTTTTTAAAAAAAGATTGTCAAATTTTGCGAAATGTTCACAAGAGATAATCAGCAAACATAATATGAAGAAAATTCATAAAAGTTAGGGGTGAAAACATGAGCAGTAAAATCAGGTTTTTTCATAGCTGCTCCCAGCTAGGGAAATGCGACATTCATTATAAAGACCATCTCTTATGCCCTGACCTTTCCTTTTTAGGGCACTCCCACTATCATGACATTGACCATGGGCAAGTAGTATTGCGACTGTGTCCTCCCAAAAAACATTATTCCATTCTAGACGCTTATACTTATGTGGCTGAAAACTCCTACCATACCGCAGTCGTAACCGGCGTAAACGGCAATCTTAGTTTATTTGTGGTTCCCGATGCCTATATCCCAATTACTCATAATAAAGCCTTTATCAGGTTTGTAAACCTGGCCCCCGGTAAAACCCTGGATTTTATAATTTACGATAGTTCCGCAATAACCATTAACAATGTAAGTTACAGGGAAGCTACCGATTATCGAATTTTAAATTCCGGCACTTACAATATAATTGCCCGAATATCCGGAACCCCTAATACGTTTATAACAATTAAAGATGCACACCTTGCGGAAAATCGCTTTTATACCATCTATGTTTTCGGCCATGTCAGAAACAGCAATCTGCCCGGGTATATGATTTTCACCGACGGAAGGGATTGAGCACCCCTTTGCCCTTTGATTAATAAAATATATTATGACGGTAAACAAAAATAAGGAGGTTTTGGGGTGCTATATCAGTATGGGGTCCAAACTCCATTGCGAGTGTTAGATGAAATAGAACTCTGGAAACGTCAAGAAAGTGAACATACTGTCGTTATCAGGCAAATTGCACCTGATCTGGAAGAACAGTTCGTAGAGGAACTTCAAAACTGGGAACAAGATTTTGCCCAGACTGAAGGAATAGCAGTTCGTTATATTGAAGCCATAAATAGATCCCTGGGGATAATTAATCCCCTTCTAATGCAGAATATAAGAAAATTTGTTATTCTTGCAGTAAACCAAAGCTGCAGCTTTGTCACTTTTCTTAATCGGCTTACAGCTCAAAGTGAAGCAGTAAGAAGTAACGACATAGCTGTAATTGTCATCAACCATATTCGAAGAGAATCTGAATACTTTATCGGCATTATTTCAGCGATGCCCAATCATTTATGAACAATGGAATGTATAAAAGAAACGTCTTGCTAAAAAATATAAGGCGGACCATAAGGTCCGCCTTTTTATTTCTATTTTCAACTTTTCATCTGCCAACTTTTCAACTATTACAAAGCATGAACCGGCTTGCCAAATACCCCATGGGCCGCTTCCAGGATAGCTTCGGATAAAGTGGGATGAGCGTGAATGGTTTCTGCCACTTGTTCAACCGTTAAACCCCATCTGACGGCAAGGGTTAATTGGTGAATCAATTCGGAGGCACCAGGGCCCAGAATATGGGCGCCTAAAATTTTTCCCGTTTGCCCGTCGGCTATTATCTTAACCATACCGTAATTGGCATCCATGGTTAAAGCCCGGCCATTGGCAGTAAAGGAGAACTTTCCTGCTTTATAGTCCAATCCTTTTTCTTTAGCTTCATTTTCCGTTATCCCCACTCCGGCCAGTTCGGGGTGGGTATATACTACTGCCGGCACTGCCCCGTAGTCAGCCGTTTTTTCACCGCCGAAGACGGCCTGCACGGCAATCTCGGCTTCGTAAGAAGCCACATGAGCCAGCATCGGGCTTCGGGTTAAATCCCCTATGGCATACACTTCCGGAAGATTAGTCTTCATGGTATTATCGACCTTAATAAACCTTCCCTCTAATTCCAGACCCAGGCTCTGGGCGTCTATTCCGTCCAGATTGGGAACCCGACCCGCGGCAGCCAAGACAAATTGGGCATTTATTACCTCATCTTTTTTTCCGGAAACCGCTACTTCCAGTCCCGTTTCCCTTTCAATGATTCCGGTCACTTTGGTTCCGGTAAGTATTTGGATACCTTCTTTTTTCAAAACCGGCTGCATCCTTTTAACCAGTTCTTCATCCAAGTTGGCCAAAATTCTAGGGAGCATTTCTATTATAGTAACCTTAGTGCCTAACCGGGAGAAAACCTGAGCAAACTCAAGACCGATTACTCCACCGCCTATAATAGCCAGACTCTCAGGAACTTCCTCCAATTCCAGAATTTCGGTGCTGTCCAAAACCCTTGGAGATTCCATGCCGGGAAGGGGCAACTGAAAGGTTTTGGAACCGGTAGCTAATATCAGGACCTCGTTTTCCACTATTTTTTTGGTCCCATCGGCTAAATGAACTTCAACTTCCCGTGGGGAAACAACCCTGCCCCGACCTTTTATGATTTCTACCTTGTTTTTTTCTAAAAGGGTTTCCACCCCTTTTACCAACTGACTGACAATATTGTTTTTCCGTTCTTTAATTGCCTTTAAATCTTTTTCACCGTGGTTCACACTTTCTATATAAGCCTTGGTAGGAATACAGCCCCGATTTAAACAGGTTCCTCCTAAGGAAGTATGCTCGATAATGGTTACTTGGGCACCAAGCTGGGCTCCTCTAATGGCCGCTGTGTATCCCCCCGGGCCTCCTCCTAAAACAGTTATTTTTTTAGTCATAGTCATGTCCTT
>JAAXZE010000094.1 GCA_012720075.1 Clostridia bacterium | reverse complement strand
ATTCTTTTATTTATATTTATTATTTTTTATTTAAAAGATACGAAATTAATAGTTTCAATTAAGTGCCGGATTAAACAGTTGATAATTCTAATCCTCAGCCACCTGCGTTCCTTTTATTAAATCTCGCTAAAGCTTTTCTTGTGATAATAAATTCAATAATTTTTTGTTTGATAAATATCGACAGTCTAAAGGCGGGACAAAGTGTCCCGCCTGTAATTATTCTAACTTCTAACCTCTAACCTCCAACTTCCAAATTAGCGCCATCCTCTGAGTCTCATGGCATCAGCCAGTCGCTTGATACCGGCCATATAGGCTGCTTTACGCATAGGTACATTTCTTTCTTGAGCCATTTCATAAATTCTGTCGAAGGCATTATACATTTTTTCTTTCAGTTCGGCATTTACCGTTTCTTCGGTCCATTGGAAATGATAGTTGCCTTGTACCCACTCAAAATAACTTACCACCACACCGCCGGCATTGGCCAATACGTCGGGGCAAACCAAAATATCCGTTTTGTTAATGATTTCATCAGCTTCGGCAGTTGTTGGTCCGTTGGCACCTTCAACTAAAATCTTGCATTTTAGGTTAGCGGCGTTATCTTTTGTTATTTGATTTTCTAAAGCTGCAGGAACCAGAATATCGCACTCTAATTCCAGAAGTTCACTGTTGGATATTTTTTGTGCCTTGGGATAAGTGCTAACAGTACCGTTTTCTTTATAATAAGCCATTAAATCGTCCACATCAAAGCCGTCCTCATTGTAAATGGAACCATAGACGTCGCCTACGGCTATTACTTTGGCGCCCTCTTTACCAAAGAGATATGCGGCATTGCCACCGACATTGCCAAAACCTTGGATTACAACTTTTGAACCTTTAAAGTCAATACCAACCTTCTGGCAGGCTTTTTGGGCAATAAACATAACCCCTCTGGAAGTTGCCTGGGTTCTACCTCTGGAACCGCCCAATTCTAGAGGTTTACCTGTAATTACATGGTGTTCGTTTTGTCTGCGGATATAGCTGTATTCATCGGCCATCCAAGCCATGATTTGGGGGTTGGTTCCGACATCAGGAGCAGGAATGTCCTTATCGGGACCTATAAACCAGGCTATTGCCCTCATATATCCCCGGCTAAGTCTTTGCAGCTCGCCCTTGGATAGTTTAGTAGGATCGACAACTACCCCGCCTTTACCCCCACCATAGGGAATTCCGTCAATTATGGCTGTTTTCAAGGTCATTAAAGTTGCTAAAGCTTTAACTTCATCCAAAGTTACATCAGGATGAAATCTTATGCCCCCTTTGTAGGGTCCCAAAGCATTGTTATGTTGAGCTCTGTAGCCGATGAAGGTTTTAATGGAACCATCATCCATTCGGACCGGAATATTAACTATTACGGTCTTCCGGGGTTCTTTTAGAAACTCATAAACTGCCGGTTCTACTCCTAATTCATCCACACACTTTTTGATAAACTCCTGGGTTTGGGTAAAGAAACTCATAAAAAAGCACCTCTCTCCTAATATAAATTACTAATAAAATTTTAAGGGCCTTTTATATAATAAGTATTCTGTATACAAAAAACTTTTCCTGCTTTTTGTGTTAAATTTTTTCACTTTTTCAAATAATCAAATTTATTGCATCTATAAAATAACTAAAAGCCACCCTTTTACCGGTGGCTTTCCTCTTCTAACAGAGCATTTCGCAATTCTTGGGCTTCTTTGGTATCTTCCTGAATTGTCTGGGCTATTTTAAACCTTTCCAAAGCCAGCAGACCCGGAGGGCTTGCATTTATTTCCGAAGTCGAAAGAACTGTTTCTTTAATATTCTCCTTATCCATCTCCTACCTCCTACTTACGAAGTTTTTTATATTTTTCCCTAATAATATCTTAATAAACAAGGGAATTGCTTTTTTAAAGCGAAGTTAAAATATAATAAAACAAAAAACAACACCGCTTGATATAGGAGGCTAGTTTAATGACCCTTACTAAAGTAAAAAAACTGGTTTTCATTCCCCTTGTTTTGGTTTTTATTATTGTTTTTCCAATGCTGATTGATTTTTACAGTGACTGGTTATGGTTTAAAGAAGTAGGCTACCAATCGGTTTTTTTCAAAACCTTAACGGCTAAATTGGCAATAGGTATAATCACTTTCCTCCTGGTCACCCTCTTTTCTTTTTTAACCTTGCATTTTACGTTAAAAATAAAAGGGCCTGTAACAATAAACCAAGACAATGTAATAGATTTATCGGCCAAAAAAAACGTCAGGACCGCTTTAATTGCCTTTCCGTCTTTGTTACTGGGTATTTTTGCCGGGGTATTGGCTTCTACCGCACTATGGGAAAATATTTTACTGTTTATTAACCAGGTACCCTTCGGTATCGTTGACCCCATTTTTAACCGCGACTTAAGCTTTTACTTTTTCAACTTATCCTTATTTGAAACCCTTTATGCCCTGGCCATGCTTTTTCTTTTTGTTATTGCCCTGTTAAATTTTATCCTTACCCTTTTCCTCCAGGGAATAAAAAATAATCCCTTAAAAACGGCCGTTTACCGCCTCAGCTATTTTGCCATTGTTTTCTTTGTGCTCTTAATTATCGGTTACCAACTCAAAGCTGCCAATTTGCTGTTTTCCACCAGGGGGGCCGTTTACGGGGCCGGTTATACCGATTTAAGGATTACATTGCCTTATTATTATGTTGCTTCAGGGGTCTCTTTAATTTCAGCCGTCCTTATCTTTATCGGGATGCGAAAAAAGAATATAAAAATGCTGGCTTTGGGCCCCATTTGCCTGGTACTCATCGTTTTACTGGGAGGAACGGCCCAAACCCTGGTCCAGAATTTCATCGTTACCCCCAATGAGCTCAATAAAGAAAGCGAGTATATCGCCCATAACATTACCATGACCAATCGGGCCTTTGGCTTGGATAAGATTGAAAGAATCGAATTTCCTGCAGCGGCCAACCTGACCATAAATGACCTGGAGGATGCCCAGGAAACCATTGATAATATCCGGATCAATGATTTCAGACCGGCCAGAACAATCTTTAATCAACTGCAGAGCATGCGTCCCTATTATGATTTTTATGATGTCGATGTGGACAGATATAAAATAAACGGTAAAACTACCCAGGTATTTCTGTCGGCTCGGGAAATAAATCAAAAAAACATCCCTGCCCAAGGCCAAAACTGGGTTAACAAGTATTTAAACTACACCCACGGCTATGGCGTGGTGGTCGCGCCGGTAAACCAGGTTACACCTCAGGGACAACCGACTTTAATAGTCAAAGACATCCCGCCGGTTTCACAGATACCGGAATTCCAATTGACGAGACCGGAGATATATTTTGGTGAATTAACCAACGACTATGTAGTTGTAAATACAACAGAAAAGGAATTTGATTATCCCATAGGAAATGATAATGCCGAAACTACCTACGAGGGAACGGCAGGCATCCCCTTGAGGGGAATAAACAAATTGGTCTTTGCGCTAAACCAGGGCAGTACCAAATTAGTTGTTTCGGGGGCTTTTACCAAAGACAGTAAGATAATACTCCACAGGAATATTCTAGAACGAGTTCAAAAAATAGCTCCTTTCTTAACCTATGATGACGACCCCTATCTGGTAATTAATGAAGGCAAATTATACTGGATAATTGACGCTTATACCTTAAGCGATAAATATCCTTATTCCGAGCCTATTTCGGACCAGAAATATCAAGGGATTAATTATATCCGGAATTCGGTAAAGGTTGTTATCGACGCTTATAACGGTACCGTTGATTATTATATAGCCGATAAAGAAGACCCCATTGTTTTAAGCTACGCTAAAATTTTTCCAAGTTTATTTAAACCTTTAGAGGAAATGCCTCAAGGATTAAGGGAACATTTGAGGTATCCCGTTGATATTCTCAATCTCCAGACTCTGGTCTTCCAAAATTACCATATGACCAATCCCGGAGTGTTTTACAACCGGGAGGATGCCTGGAGTATTGCCAAGGAAAATTACCATGGCAATATCCAGCCCATGGAACCGTATTATATCAATATGAAATTACCCCATTCGGATAAAGTGGAATTTTTATTAATGCGGCCCTTTACTCCTGTCAACAAAGATAATATGATTGCCTGGCTGGCAGCCAGAAATGACGGAGATAAATACGGTCAGCTTATATTATTCCAATTTCCTAAACAAAAACTGGTTTATGGACCGATGCAGATTGAATCCCGGATTAACCAGGATTCCACTATTTCCAAGGATTTAGCCCTCTGGAATCAACAAGGTTCCAAGGTCCTAAGGGGTAACATGATGGTTATACCCATTAAAGACTCCCTTCTCTATGTGGAACCTTTGTATATCCAGGCAGATAACCCCAACAGCCTGCCGGAAGTAAAACGGATAATTGTCGCTTATGAAGATATCATTGTCATGGAAGAAACTCTGGAGGAAGCCCTTTACCAGATCTTCAAAGACAAAAAATCGGAAACTCCCTCCGAAACACCCTCGGGAGAGTTAAGTTTAAAAATCCTTACCCGTCAAGCCCGGGAAATCTATGAAAAGGCCAAATCGGCTGCCCAAGCAGGCAACTGGGCCCTTTACGGGGAAGCCTTAAACCAGCTGGAAGATATTCTTACTCAATTGGAAAGCCAGGTTAATGAAGGCGATGTTGCCGAAAACACAGAAACTTCAAATTAAAAAACCCCTTTACGGGGTTCAGCCTGTCGACAAAGTTATTCAAAAAAGACTATGAGATTTATTATCATAAGAAAAGCATTAGCGAGATTGAATAAAAAGAACGCAGGTGGCTGAGGATTAGAATTATCAACTGTTTAATCCGGCACTTAATTGAAACTATTAATTTCGTATCTTTTAAATAAAAAATAATAAATATAAATAAAAGAATAATTAAGAACGTAACTATTTTTTCAATTAAGTGCCGGGGAGTTTTGATAATTCCCGAAGCCACCGAGTTCATTCCTTATAAGTGTTTGAGCTAGCTTTTCGTTGATAATAAATATGGTTTGTCAACAAGCTGAACCCCTTTACGGGGTTTTTCTATTTAGCAGGCGGAGAGTCAAAAGGAAAGTTTAGCAAATTTATTCCAGGGTTCATCCTGTCCCGGCCAACTGGTAAAGGACATCTTTTTTTTCAAAGTAGGATGTTCGCATTGGATCTCATAGGCCCAAAGGGCAATTTGCAGCTTTGGCTTGTTTAAATTGGACCCATAGCGCTGATCGCCGTATATGGGATGGCCTATTGATGCAAACTGAACCCGTATTTGGTGGGATCTTCCCGTATGGAGATTAATTTTGACCAGACTCAAGCCATTTGTTGCACCCATAACTTCATAATCTAAAACAGCTTCCTTGGCTCCTTGGGTATTTTGGCCAGCGATTTTAACCTGATTGGTTTTATTATCCTTTAACAGGTAATGAATTAAAGTAGCCTTCTCCTTGGCAGGTTTTCCGTGAACAACGGCAAGATATGTTTTTTTAAACCGGCGGTTTCGGATTTGTTCCGATAACCTGGAAGCACATTTTGAGGTTTTGGCAAAAACCATTACTCCTCCCACCGGCCTGTCCAAACGATGAATTAATCCCAGGTAAACATTATTAGGTTTATTGTATCGGACTTTAAGCTCTTTTTTGAGAATGGTCAACATATCGGGGTCTCCGGATGAATCTCCCTGGGATAGAATATTGGGCGGTTTTATAACAACCAGCAAATGGTTGTCTTCAAAAATAACAGGTATTTTAATCACGTTTTACTCTCCTAATTTATTTATAGCTATATTATATCATTTTGAGAAATCTGATAATTCAAAAAAAGTTAATTATTTAATTTCCTAATCAAGTTTCGGTCTTTGCGAAATAAATATTCCAGTTCATAAGGGGGCAAGGGCTTGCAGAAATAGAAACCCTGAGCCATATCACAACCCGTATGCTGCAATATCTTCACCTGCTCCTCGGTCTCTACTCCTTCGGCCACAACCTTCAAGCCTAAATTATGGGCCATGTGTATGATGGACTTAAAGATAAAAAGTTCTTTGCCGCCTTTGGAGATATTTTGGATAAACTCCTTATCAACTTTTAAAATATCTATGGGCAGTTTTTGCAGATAAGTTAAGGACGAATAACCGGTGCCAAAATCATCTAAAGCAATGATCACTCCTAATTCCTTTAATTCATTCAGAACCTCGATACTCTTTTTCAAGTCGGCCATTACCGCCGTCTCGGTTATTTCCATAACGACATCGCAGCAGCTCATATTATGTTCTTCCAACATTCTTTGGATAGACGGCACCAAATCGCTCTGGGTCAGCATTTTGCCCGAGAGATTTATTGAAACCTTAATGTCGGAAAGTCCCCGTTCTTCCCAGCTTCTCTTTTGCCGGCAAACGGTTTTGAATACCCAATTGCCAATCTGCCTGATATCACCGGTTTCCTCAGCAAAGGTTATAAACTTAAGAGGCGGGATATACCCCTTTTCCGGGTGAATCCAGCGGATCAAAGCTTCTACACCGATAATTTTTCCGGTTTTTAAATCGATCTGGGGCTGGTAATGGAGGAAAAATCTCTCTTTTTGAATAGCCGCTTTCAAATGGCCGCTCATTTCCATATAATCCCAGGCCGCTTCTTGCATATGGGGAGAAAATATGGCAAAGTCGTCCTTGCTGTTATTTTTAATATGAAACATGGCAATATCGGCATTTTGCATCAAAGTTGCCAAATCCTTGCCGTGTTCCGGATAAATGGCTACCCCTATACTGACGGAAATATAAAACTCCCGGTTGTGAATATTATAGGGTTTTCTCAAGGAAGGCAAAATACCATTGATTACTGCGGTAACATGGTCAATATTATCAATATCCGCCAGTATTATGGCAAACTCATCGCCCCCTAACCTGGCAATGACATTAGGAGGATGAATCTGCCGGGATAAAAGCCGTGCCACATAAACCAGCAGTTTATCTCCTGAACCATGGCCCAAAGTATCATTAATATTTTTAAAATTATCAATATCCAGGTAGATAAAAGCCAGCTTCTTCTGCCTCTCCCTGGCCCGGTTGATAAGTTTTTCACCGACATCATCCAGCATGGTGCGGTTGGGAAGCCCGGTAAGATGATCATAATAGGCCAGGTAATGGAGCTTTTCTTCCATCTGTCTTCGATCGGTTATATCCAGACCGATAATAATGATACCTTTAATGTCGCCTTCTTGGTCATGGAGAAAGTTGCTGTTCCATAGAATTGTGGCTAAGCGTCCGTCTTTACAATGAATACTTATCTCATGATTGTTTATTTTTTCACCGTATTTAATTTTTGCAAACAAATCCTTCAACAATTCCCGGTTGGTTTTGACCGGTAATAAATCGGTGACCTTTTTGCCTACTAACTCGTCTTCGGCAAATCCCGTTAAAGTTGTTGTGAAAGGATTACATTTTACAATATTTCCCCGGGTATCCAGAATCATAATTACCACAGGGGCATTATAAATTATGCTTTCTGATAATTCTTTTTCCTGCCGGAGAACTTCCTGTAAGTTTACCTGCTCGGTAATATCGGTATGGGAACCGGCAATCCTGAGGGGTTCACCGTCCTTGGACCACACCCCTTTCCCCCGGCTCAAAATCCAACGGTAAGTCCCGTCTTTACAACGTAAACGGTAGGTATTTTGATAAATCCCGGTCTTTGCTTCCAAATACCGGTTTAAAACTTCCAGAGAACGTTCTTTATCTTCAGGATGCAAAAGGGATTTCCAGGTCTCAATGGTATTGGGCAGTTCCTTATCGCCATAGCCAAAAGTACTCTTCCACTTCAGAGAAAAGAAATATTCACCGGTCTTTAAATCCCAATCCCAGATCCCGTCATTGGCTCCCTCTACCACCAGTTCGTAACGCTGATTGCTTATTTCAAGGTTATTCCTGCTCACTTCCAGTTCATTATACTGCTGGGTCAGTTCCTCATCCATGGCCATCAATTCCTGGTGTGCGGCACTTAGTTCTTCAAATTCTTCAAAGGTCTGATCGATAGCTTCTTTAAAAAGCATCATCTTTTTAAGAATAATATAATAAAAAATGACTCCGGTAATGGCTACAAAAAACCACCCTTTATACATTTCAATTTTTATCAACATTTCCGGATCCTGGACAATGAAACTTAACGCTCTGCCGGAAAGCAGTATCCAAAGTCCTCCCACTAAAAGATAAACGACAATTATCTTTAACGACTCCAACCGGGGTTTGATTTCTCCGTGGGTTTTGGCTAAATCCACATACTGATTCTGGATTTGGCTCATTTTATTGTTAAAAAAATCACTATCTCGTTTGATCATTTTCCTCACCAATACTTTTTATTATTGACATATATAAACAATTTTCTAACTATTTAAACAATATTTACTCATTTTACTAATTAATACAAAAAAAAGGCCTCTGTCAAGGCCTTTTAATAGAGAAATAAACAGTTCCTCAACTAGAAATTGAGGGTAAATAGCGGCTGCCTATCTCATTAATCTCACATTTTGCAAAGGTCCAATCCATAACCTGTTTTCGAAATTGCTCTTCTTTATTTATCGGTACAAAAACAAATAAGCGGACCAAGGTATCATATTTGATTTCATTAATAAGATAGCCGTTTTGAATAATCTCATTTTGGACTTTTCCCAATAAAGTATAGGAGATTACCACTTCAAAAATTTTATTGAGCCGTTTATGAACCACTTGAGCCGCTTCCACAGCGATTTTTGCTCCCCGGGTGTAGGCCCTTATTAAACCGCCGGCCCCCAGTTTAATTCCCCCGAAATACCGGGTAACAACTATTACCGTATTTCGCAAGTCTTCCTTTTTAATGACTTCCAATATTGGTACTCCGGCAGTACCTGCCGGTTCACCGTCGTCGTTATATCTCTGGATTTCATTATGTAATCCGACCACATAAGCCGTTACATTATGGGTAGCGTCTTTATGGCGGCTTTTTATTTTTTCAATAAACTCAAGAGCTTCTTCTTCCGAATTAACGGGAGAGGCATAACCGATAAAGCGGGATTTTTCGATTACTATTTCTTCTTCTCCGGGTTTCAGTAAAGTCTTATACTCAATGGTCATTTCTTTTCACAATCCTTTAAACACGTTCTAATAAAACTTCCAACCATAATTTTAACATTTGTTTGGGAAAAATAAAAATCTTAGTATTTTCAACATTATACTGCCTAATATTTTAAATTAAGATAAATTTTTTTGTCTTTACAAGTTTTTTGCTATGCTATATATTAACATTAAATAGGTCTTGTACACCCATAAAAACTGGTGGAATCAGAATTTTCCAAATTCTTGCCTAAAATAAGCTTATTGGAAAAGACCCTTCCGCAGTTTTATGATTATTGACCAAAA
This sequence comes from Clostridia bacterium, assembly GCA_012720075.1. Taxonomy (GTDB): domain Bacteria; phylum Bacillota; class Peptococcia; order Peptococcales; family BICA1-8; genus JAAXZE01. The sequence goes on along the minus strand of JAAXZE010000094.1, from coordinate 12,653 downwards.
GGAGGATAAGAATGGCAGTTGAGTTAAAAAAGAAATACGGACTAGCTACAGCCATTGCTATGGTTGTAGGCATCGTTATCGGCAGCGGTGTATTTTTTAAAGCCGAAGCCGTACTTAAAGCTACAGGCGGAAATATGCCTTTGGGAATTGCCGCTTGGGCCATTGTCGGACTAATTATGATTATTTGTTCCTACACCTTTGCTACAATGGCTACAAAATATGAGAAAGTAAACGGTGTTGTAGATTATGCTGAAGTAGCACTGGGGCCGACATACGGCTATTATGTGGGCTGGTTTATGGCAACTATTTATATGCCTACCCTGACCTCGGTGCTGGCATGGGTTTCCGCACGCTTTACCTGTGTACTCTTAGGTTGGGACATAACCGGCGGTCCCTGCATGACCATAGCTTGTTTTTACCTGGTAACCAGCTACGCTATCAACTCGTTATCACCCATTATTGCCGGTAAATTTCAGGTTGCAACAACGATTATCAAGTTAATTCCTCTGTTAGTTATGGCCGCTGCCGGGACCGTTATCGGTCTTGCCAATGGCATGACGGTCAGCAACTTTACCCATGTAGCCGATCCTACCGTGAGCCTGAGCCAAGGGTTGTTTGCTTCGGTTGTCGCCGTAGCCTTTGCTTATGAAGGTTGGATAATCGCCACTTCCATTAACGCCGAACTTAAAGATTCTAAGAAAAACCTGCCCAGAGCATTAATCATAGGTTCTTTGATAGTTGTTGCTGTCTATATCACTTACTACATCGGCCTTGCCGGAGCCGTTACTACAGAAGAATTAATGGCCAGCGGTCAAGCCGGTGCCAAGATGGCCTTCCAGAACATATTCGGTACGGTAGGCGGTTCCTTGATTTTTGTATTTGTTATTATCTCCTGTCTTGGTACCTTAAACGGACTCATGCTGGGTTGTACCCGGGCCATGTATTCCCTGGCCGCCCGTAATACCGGTCCCCTGCCCAGGACTTTCAGCCAGGTGGATAAAATAACCAATATGCCTACCAACTCATCAATTTTAGGACTATTCCTCTGCGGTTTCTGGCTCCTTTATTTCTATGGCGCAAACCTTACAGATCCAACATGGTTTGGAGCCTTCAGCTTTGATACTTCGGAGCTGCCTATAGTCACTCTGTATGCAGCCTATATTCCTATTTTCTATAGTGTAATAAAGAAAGAAAAAGAATTCAGCACATTAAACCGCTTTGTCATGCCCATACTCTCTATTATAAGTTGTGTATTTATGGTTGTTGCCGCTTACTTTGGCCACGGCGCGGCCGTCTTCTACTACTTGATAATCTTTGGCATAATCATGTTGGTGGGAGCTTTACTCAAAACTAACAAAGAAGATTTATCTACCTTAGAAACCGAAGCCGCTCACCATTAAAATTAAATTTTTTACCAAAGAGGGGTAATTAGTTTTTCACAAATTACCCCTCTTATAATTTACGCATTTATAAAAACAGGCTCAGGCTCCGGCCGGCCAAGGAAAAAGCCCTGGACATTAAACAATCGTTCTTTTTTAAGAACCTCCAGTACATCATTGTTCTCCACATATTCGGCTACCACCTCTATTCCCAGTGAGGCAACAGCTGTCTTCATTCCTTGGACCAAGGCCCTGCTTTCCAGATTTTTATCTATATCCTTTATGAAGCTTCCGTCTATTTTTACATAATCCAGCGAAAGAAATATGAGATAGTAAAAAGAGGAAAAACCCATCCCAAAATCATCCAGAGCAAATTTGCATCCCCTTGCTCTGAGACGGTTAATCCATCGGTTGGCCCGTACCAGATCCATTACCGCCTTTGTTTCCGTTATCTCAAAGCCTAAACGGGAGGGGTCCACGCCCGTTTCGGCCAACTTTCCTTCGATTAGTTCCAGAAGGCCTTCATCACCAATACTGCTTCCTGACAGATTAACAAAAAGCTTGAGCCGGGGGTATTTTTCCAAAGCCGCAAAAGCCGCTTTTATTACCTGTCGGTCAATGAGCGGCATCAAACCAAAGCGCTCGGCCACCGCAATGGTTTTGTCAGGATAAATTATTTCTCCCCTTTCATCAATAATTCGCATTAGTGCTTCATGATAGATGATTTCGCCGGAAACAATGTTGATTACCGGTTGAAAAAATAATACCAGTCTATTGTTTTCAATGGCTTTGGTTAAATTATTTGCTTCACTAATTAAATCCCGATCCAATTTTCTATTTGTTTTACCCTTTTGGAAGTGTACCACTCTATAATCTTCAAAGCGATCCCCGGAAAGTTCTTTCTCATCAAATTCATACATGACAACACCTCCAAAGTAACATTTATTTCAAACCCAGCCCTATATCAATATATTACACCATTTTTTGAAAATAAAAAAACTTCTTATTTTATAAAAATAATTACACAGATTAATATTTTTTTAAACTTAGAAAACTGAAATGCCATTAATTTATTTTTCCGGAACTAATCAATAAGGAGAATTTATCAAACCTTTTTATTAAACAACAAGGGATGGCGCTACCAGCAAAGCCATCCCTTTACATTTTCAATTTGACGCTTCTTTATGCAAAGGTATTTGCTGTTCAGGCAAAGATGTTTGCCCTTTATCATTGGGTAAAGCCAAACCAAGAATAATCCCTAAGATTGGAAGCAGACTTATAATGTTCATAGTGAACGGCAGACCTGCATGATCGGCAATGGCTCCCAGTAAAGTTACCCCGATGGAGCCCATACCAACTCCAAACCCCAGTAAAAGTCCGGAAGCCAGACCTATGTTATTGGGTAAAAGCCTTTGTCCGAAAACTACGGTAGTAGAAAAAGTGGAAATCAGCGCCGCCCCGACAATAAAAGCAAAAATTGAAGCCCACCGGGCGTTTAAATGCAGAAACGGGTAAACGGCTAATAAAGAAATCGTCATGGAAACCAACAAACCGTTGCGTCCGCCGAAGCGGTCGGCAAAAGGCCCGCCCAAAACAGTACCTATGGCTCCGGCAATTAAAAAGGTGCTTACCAAATACTCAGGTTCGGAAAAACCTTTAAACTCCGGAAAATAAAAGGGAATGAAATATACCAATCCTGAATGTATCCAGGATCTGACCATTACAAACATTAACAAAAAGACTAAGCTTAATCCCCTTCTGTCGGTATTTATGCCGCTGACTTTGCTCTTCTTTCCTTTAGGCTGGCTTTCCGCCAGAATTCGTTTGAAAGCAGGCATTAAAAACAAAAATACCAGTGCGGCCAATACTCCCGGAATCATTACGCCATAAATGGAGTCCAAACCATTAAACCCCAGGAAAAACATGGCTACCATGGGGCCGAGACCAAACCCCAGATTTCCTCCCACTGAAAAAACAGCCATAGAGGACCCGGCTTTACCCTGCGCGCTGACAAAATGGGCCAATTTTGACCCTTCGGGGTGGTAACCCGCTACCCCTATACCGCTTAATAATACGGCAAACAACAGCAGCTCATAAGAGTTAACCATTCCGGTCATGGCCAAACCGAAACCGGAAAGGAAAAGCCCCAGGGGCATCAGCCAAGGCATGCTGTACCGATCGCTTAACACTCCGAAAACGGGCTGGATTATAGCCGAACTGAAAGTAAAGGCCAAAGCAACGGTGCCGATTTGAAAGTAACTAAGATTTAAACTTTGGGCCAATAAAGGCGTTAAAATGGGAAGAATGCCCTGACCCAAATCAACAACGAGATGCCCGAAACCTAGAAGCAGTAGATATGGATTAAACAACTGTTTCGCCTCTTTTCTCCTACTATTTTTAAATATCCCCTTTTTTACTCGATACTAAGTAATCATGGAATCTAAATAGAATAATAATAGGCAACTTTCTCCAATTCTTTTGGAAAGGCTCTAATTACGGCTTGTATTTGCTCATTTGTAAGTCCCAATGATTCTATAACTTTATTGTTTATATCATGATTTAGATTTACCCCTAACAGCCTTTCATAATATTCGCTACTTATAACATCAGCAATATAAATAAGCTGTACCTCTTTGGCATTGGCTTTAGCAGAAAAAGGGAGATGATGAAATTCCACAATATTGGTTATGTCATCACGGATGTTCCATTTTCTACAAAGCCATGCACCTATATCCCCATGGGTTATGCCGCCTAAAACAATACGTTCGGCAATTATTTGATGTACTCCGTTAAATACTTTTTTAGTTATTTCATCTAAAAGCTTTGGAAGACATGTATCTAAAGCTACGATGCCTATATCATGTATTAGACCATATGAAAACAGTTTATATTTATCTCCTATTTTGATCTGCGAGGCTAACATGCAGCTTGCTACCGACGTCCCCAAAACATGTTTCCAATACTTCCTCATATTAAAGGTTCTTTGGCAATTTGCATTAGTAGTGGGAAAAAGTTGCCGTGTAATATAAAATATCAATAAGTTTTGGACAGTCTCCATTCCCAAGTAAACTATGGCTTCTTTAATTGTTTTGATCTCTTTTTTTAACTGGAAATATCCCGAGTTTAAATTTGCCAGCATTAAAGCATTTAATTCACTGGACTTTGATACTTTTTCTATGAGCAAATCAATATCTACATGTATTGGTTCCTTAAGAATATTAAGGATTTGGCTTATATTTTCCGGCAATTCAGGCAGGAACTGTGATTCCTCAATTAAATGGAAAATTCGTTCTCTTTGCATACTTCCTCCTCTCAATATCTATGCAACCCATACATTTCAATAGCAGCGGTTTATCCAAATAATTGTTCCGCCGAGCAAGACATTATTATTATACCTAAACCCTTATCCTTCGTTAAGGTTTTTCTTTATTAATTATCTAATTATTATGTACCCTTATGCATAGGAAGGTTTATCACTGTGCTATAACCTTTGGTTATTATGAAATTGTGACAACGGTTATGGAAGGCTTAACCGCACCGGAAGCACCCTTAAAAGCCAAAACTACCTATATAGTAGCCAATGGTCGCATTAGCGAGATTGAATAACAAGAACCCAGGTGGCTGAGGATTAGAATTATCAACTGTTTGATCCGGCACTTAATTGAAACTATTAATTTTGTATCTTTTAAATAAAAAATAATAAATATAAATAAAAGAATAATTAAGAACGTAACTATTTTTTCAATTAAGTGCCGGGGAGTTTAGATAATCCCCGAAGCCGGTCATTCCTTATAATTGTCTGAGCTAGTTTTTCGTTGATAATAAATATGTTTTGTCAACAAGCTGTCTTAATATTAAAAGGGATGATACTTTCCAAATATCATCCCTTTTGGGTGCTCACAAGCACATATTTACCCTGACAAAGAATTTTTCCTTTTTAAGTTATCCTTTAGGGAATTAATAAAAGGAGTTGCAAAGAAGAAAAGAGCAATTATTAAAAGCCCAAGGCTTATTGGACGTGTGACAAAAATCATGGGGCTACCTTTAGACAACACCATACTCTGAAGATAATTAAGCTCCATCATTGGACCTAGTACAATTGCCAGTATTAGGGGAGAATGGGGAAGTTTGAGCTTATTGAATACATAACCGATAATTCCGAAAAATATCATAACCCAGATATTAAATACACTGTTCCCCATGGCAAAAGCTCCCGTCACACACAGTGCAATGATAACTCCGCTTAAGACTTGACGGGGTACCCTAAGGAGAGTAGATGAAAGGAATTTTCCCAGCATTATTCCCATTGGTCCCATTAATATATTTCCTACAAAGAAGGCCACTAAAATCATGTAAGCAATATCCGGATAATCCTTAAACAGTGAAGGACCGGGTCTTAACCCTTGAATCATCAGTGCCCCTATAAATAAAGCAGCAGCAGAATTACCCGGAACACCTAAGGACAAAAGAGGAATCATTGAGCTTGCAACAACTGCATTATTAGCTGCCTCGGGGGCGGCAACGCCCTCAGGTACACCGGTACCAAATTCTTTGTCTTTATTTCTCCTGACTGCCTGATCATAGGACATGTAAATAGCCATAATCATGCCTGCTCCAGGGAGAATTCCTATTACATTGCCAATACTGCCGGATATTAACCATGTAGGAAGGAGTCTTTTTACCATTTTAAAATCGGGCAATACCTTGTTAATCTTAGGCAGCACATATTTTGATATCTTTTCTTTACTTATGGTTTCCGATAGTTCTAATATTGTAGTTACACCAAATAACCCAATAAGCATCGGTATAAAGGGTATGCCGTCCAGAAGATAATCAATCCCAAAATAGAAACGGGGATAACCGGTTTGAGGGCTCATTCCCACTGTTGCAAATATTAATCCAATCACACATACAAGAAGATTTTTTGTTAACGACTTTCCTGCCATACCTGCCACAGTGCTAAAGCCGAGAATAGCAAGAGCAAAATACTCCGGCGGGCCAAAACGAAGCGCTTGTTTTGCAAGAAACGGTGCCAAAAACATAAGCAATAATGAGCTAAATATTCCCCCGAATACAGAACTAGTGGTCGATATCCCTAATGCCTTCCCTGCTTCACCTTTTAGTGTCATTTGATATCCGTCTATCGTAGTAACTACGGAAGACGCTGTACCGGGTATATTAAGAAGAATGGCGGGAATTGAACCACCATAACATGCAGAAACATAGACACCCACCAAAATTGGCAGCGCTATCTCAGGCTCCATCCCAAATGTAATTGGAATCAGCACAGCCAAAGTTATATTGTCATTCAAGCCGGGAAGGGCTCCGACTATTAAACCGATTAGTACCCCAAAAGCTAAGGCCAGAAATGAAAGCGGCTGGAAAATTTGACTGAAACCTAGCAGTATCTCATTCATTTATTTCCCCCCCTCTATAAACCCAAAAACAAACCTGCCGGCAACGGGACGTTCAATAACAGTTTAAAAATGGCAAAAATTATGCTGACAGATACCAATGAAACAACTACTGTAATAAGCTTTTTGGGATACCCCATGACTAGAATTATATATATGACCAATAAAAAAGTGGCGAGCAAATAACCTAAGATTTTTATAATCAGCGTGTATAATACAAGACCCCCGGTAATCTTAAGAACAGGATAATAGTTGATTTCTTTTTTTTCGGAGCCGTCTTTGCTATTTTTAAGGACAGAAATTAATAAAACCGTTGAAAAAAAGATTAGCAAAAAAAATAATATTTCCGGAAACATGGCCGGGGGTTCGGGCATATCCTTAAGCAAAAATAACCCAACTATACCAACACAAATTAAGAATATGGCAAGAATTATATTTGACTTCCAACCCATAACAAACACCTCAGTCAATGTTTATTAAGGAGGAGTCCATGGGAACTCCTCCTTTTGGGTCCAAAAGACTATTTCTGTGCTTCCTGCAATAAAGGCAGCACTTGTTTAAAGTTTTTGGCCTCCATATCAACATACTCGGTAAATTCCTGCGGCCCCCGGAAAATAATGGGGTAACCGGCTGTTGTCATTTTATCTATAAACCTCTGATCCGCAATAATCCCTTCAAAAGCTTTAGCTAATATATCGACCACTTCTTTAGGAGTATCTTTGGGTACTGCCAGACCTCTCCATGCACCATACAGGATATCGACACCATTTTCTTTAAAGGTGGGTACATCAGGGAAATCCTGCCTGCGCTCATCATGCATTAATCCTAAAGCTCTGATGGTTCCATCCTTTATCTGGGCTTGGGCTTCGCCGGTTGTAAGCAGACCGGCATCAACATGACCGCCCAAAATTTGTTGAATTTGCATACCGGCGCCTGTCGTATGGATAAAGTTAAACTTTGCATCTATCTTATTTTGCAGTATCATACCGGCTATATGATGGGCGGTAGCTATTCCTGCAGTATTTATCGATACTTCATTTTCTTTGGAATAATCCAAGAAATCTTTAAGGGTTTTAAACTTAGAGTCTGCAGAAACTATCAAAACATCAGGATCAAAACAATACATAGCTACAGGTTGAAAAGATTCATGGGTGTAGGTTGTCGTCTTTGTCATAGGGTTGCTTACAACAGAGGATGTATAAGCAAGAATGGTATATCCATCGGGATTTGCCTTGGAAACATAGGTCTGTCCGACAACTGCCCCTCCGCCCGGCATATTTTCTACAATAATCTTTTTACCGTTAAGATAATCCGGGGCAAGTTCGGCAATAATACGGCATGTTACGTCTACAGCACCACCTGGATCAAAAGGTACTATTATTCTTAAATCTTTTTCAGGAAAGTTCACTTCTTTTTTGCTATCTTCGGCCGACTTGGAATCATTTTGAATTTTTTCATTGCTTGCTCCACCGCCACTACAGGCTGATATACTAAAAACTAACAAGAATATTAAACATAATATTAATACTTTTTTCATCCATATCACTCCTTCTTTAATTTTAAAAATATTTTTATTTTTAAGAATTTAAGAAATAGCCACCCCCTCTTTTTAGAATGTCTTTATAGGTTAATTAATTCCAAGCAGCGAAAAAACTCCTTTGTATCAGATAATCCATCTATTTGCAAAACAGTATTTGTGATGTTTGCAAAATGGGCTTCTGATATGATTCCTGCCGTTAAGTTTTTGAATTTTCCCACTATTTCATCAACACTAAGCGGGTTTTCAGGATCACCCTTCCGGAAAAAATTTTCAATTTCAATGCATCTATCTCCCGTTTCAATTTCAATCTTCACCGGACGACAATCGGGAAATATGTCGTTAAACTGTGGGTCTATAACCATTTCAATTTTTGAAATTAGCTTTCTTATTGCAGGGTCTTTTAGCATGTCATCGGAAAACTTGGAACTGTCGACCTCACCATGAATAAGTGCCGCAGCAGCACAATACGGCATACTAAACTTTGCCTCAAAACTATTATTTGGTTCATAATTTGCCGTTAATTCATACGCCGTTTGATATGTATGAATAATAATTCTTTTTATTTCTGTCGGCTGGATATTGTATTCATTACGAGCCTTTATACATGCATCTATCGGTGAATGGGTATGACCGCAGGAAGCATGGACTTTGAAATTGCTTTCTAAAATCTTAAATTTTTCACCCAGGTTTCGTATTAGACAGGAGGGGTCAGGTAAAGGAGACATGGCTTTCAAAAAGCCTTTTTCTCCCTCAAAAATAGCATGAGGACCGGTAAATCCCTTTTGGGAAGCAATAGCCGAAAGCTGTCCATTGAAGCCGGCCTTTGCCGTATGCAACACCTTCGTCATCGCCCCATCCTCCAGAAACTGCCATAGCCCTGCGGACTGCGTCCCGGCATTGCCTAGAGCGTCTGCGATCTGATTTTTATTTAATTTTAATAATTTCGATGCTGCCGCAGCAGCTCCAAAGGTGCCGCAGGTTGCCGTAGTATGCCAGATTTTATAATGACTTGAGCCGACTGCCTCTCCTACCCTAATAGCAATATCATAACCTACTATTATGGCCGTCAAGAGCTCCTTTCCGGAACAATCCAAAGCCTCACTCAAAGATAATGCTGACGGAATTACCGTAACCCCCGGGTGTAAAATTGACCATTTGTGACCGTCATCCATTTCTACAGCATGGGATATTGCTCCATTGGCAAAAGTTGCCCATAAAACCGGTACTTTCTTTCCAATGCCTATTATAGTGGCCTCTTCTCGGCCTCCATTTTGCAAGGCTATCTCTATAAGGCTTTTACAGTTTTCATGGTTGGCACCAGCAATTGCACACCCGAGCCAATCAAGCAGGCACATTTTAGCCTTCAAAATTATTTCCGGTGAAAAATCATTGAAATTACATTCACTAATAAATTCCGCCAACTTTTCGGCGAGGGTCATTGGTTTCACCTACTCCCGCGAACTGAGATAACTTTGTCAACAATCTGTGCTGATAACCCTATATATTCTTTAGGATCAAGAAGGCGCTCAATTTCCTCAGTAGTTAAGATGCCCTTAACCCTTGGATCTTCCATTAAAACTTCACCAAAGCTTCTCTTTTCTTCAAAGGACTTCATGCTTGCTTCATAGATAATTTCATGGGCCCTTTGTTTTCCCACCTTATCTGAAATGGCAAACATAACCCTTTCCGATAACAGTAATCCTTGCAGAATATCCAGGTTTTTCAGCATATTCTGTTCCTTAACATTTAGAGTTGACATAAGTTTTATGCAGAGCTTAAGTATGCAACTTGTATAAATACAGGATTCAGGTATTAAAATCCATTCCGTTCGCCACAAAGAACCATCCCGCTCATGTTCCTGCTCCATAACTTGCAACATCAAATTTGCATTATTTCTAACCAGTTTTGCTAAGCTTACTATACACTCGCAAGTTCCAGGGTTACGTTTATGGGGCATTGTGCTGCTACCTACTTTACCCATCACAAAACCCTCTTCGACTTCGTCTAATTCCGTTGACTGCAAATTAAATATTTCGTTGGCAATTTTGCCACAGGTAGAAGCGACAAGTGCCAAATTGTTCAAAAATTCTGCAAACCTATCCCGTGAAGCATGCCAGCATATATTAGGAACTCCCAGTCCCAGATCTTTCATTACAAGTCTTTCTATTTCCGGACCTTTCTCACCAAAAGAAGCGAAGGTGCCAACAGCGCCGGAAAGGTTGCCTACAAGCAGCCTGTCTTTACTTTCTTCAAACCGTTGTATATGACGCTGAATTTCATCCACCCAAACTGCAACTTTATATCCGAAAGTGATGGGCAAAGCATGCTGACCATGGGTTCTTCCTACCATTACTGTGTTTTTGTACTTCTGTGCTGTATCAGCAAGTATCTGTTCAAGTTCTAAAAGTTGGTTTAGAATTATCTCTCTACCTTCTTTTACTTGAAGCATCATTGCGGTATCGCGTATATCCTGAGTAGTTGCACCCCAGTGAATATATTGACCCGCATCACCTTCACACACACTTTCAAGTACTTTAAGGAGAGGAACAAGGGTATGACCGACCTTTAAAATACCCTCTCTAACCTTGTCAAATTGTATGTTCTCTACCTTTGCTTTAGAACATATTTCATCTGCCGCTTCTTTCGGTATAACACCCAGTTCGGCTTCTGCTCTTGCCAAAGCTGCTTCAACATCCAGCAGTTTTTGCACATTATTTTTTTCATTAAAAACCTCTTTCATCTCTTCTGTGGAAACAACATGACTGAATAGAATGGAATCAATCATGTGGGATGACATAATGCTTCCTCCCTCATATTTTTTCTTTTATGCATTTACTGTTTATTCTCCCTGAATGCTTCGAACTATTTCCAAAATTATTCTGTCAGTTTCTTTCATGCCCGGATCATTTATATGACCTAGATTAATTAACGAATCCTTAATTTTTTCACCTACTATGCCCACTGAATTTTGCACATATGAACCTTTTAAGGAAAGATAGGCATTTAAAACTGCTTCACCGGCCGCAATACTAACCTTAAATGCACAACTTTCCTTAGCACCGTCGCAGATCATTCCTGTTAGACTGCCAATAATAGACTGCATGGAATTTATTATCTGCTTAACATCTCCTCCTAATAACCAAGTAATTGCCGCGGTAGCTCCAGTAGCCGCTGCAACACCACACCCACAAAATGCCGTCATTCTTTTAATAAATGTCTTTATGTATATTGTTATTAAACAGCTTATAGAAAGACTCCGTATTAATTTTTCCTCAGGCAGACCTTCTTCTTCCCATACAGCAAGTACACTTAAAATACTGGTAATACCGTGATTGCCACTACCTGCAACTGACATAATGGGTATTTCCATTCCAGACATTCTTGCATCAGCTGCAGCTGCCGTATAAATCTTGGCTCTCAAAAACGAATCCAGCATAATATTGCCGGTCTTTGTCTCATTAAGATTAAGAGTATAACCCAGTTTAAATCCGGGGCTATATTTTAAACCGGCCAATACTGCATTTTTATTCATTTCAGCGGCTTCTTTCAAAAACAGTATCTTTGAAAGATCAACATTTTCCGCAAATTCAATTATATTCTTGATATCTATATTATCTAAAACTGAATTAACTTCCCTTAGTTTACTATAATTGCTCCGATAGATTGTATAACCGTTTTTGTTAATTTCCGTTATTTGATCATAATCTTCTTCAATAACGACTTCAACGTATTCCATATCTGAACTTAAAATAACTTTGACAAAAAGGGGATTAACTTCGTGGCTAATCGCTACATTAAATTCCGCCTTTTCAAGTAATAGGCTTGCTAACCTCTCGCTTTCCTTTGTAACTCCGTTTAGCACCTCAAGCCCTTTGGTATGGTCACCACTAATAATTCCTAAAGCAGCCGCATAATGCAGTCCTTTTTTGTTTGTTCCCGGTATGCCCACACTTATTGCATTCTTATAAATATTAGCACTTACAATTATATCTACCCTTTTTACCTCTCCAATTAAATAATATCTAGCAGTAGAAGCGGCTAAAGATATGGATACCGGGTCGGTACAGCCCGTTGCAACTGTAAGTTCCTTTTCTAAAACACTTATGAATGTCTGTTCTATATCGTTCATTAACTCACCCCATATTTCCCTTTTGCTGCAATTATTTTCATCTCTTCGCTTAAACCGCCATTTAACCTAAAAACTTCAATTGTATACTGCAAAAGATGATATCATAATTGATTTTTACTGGATCCAGATTTGATTAAATACGAAAACCTTCCCTGAGAATATGGTCGTCCCGACAACCATCGGACTAATTT
>JAAXZE010000008.1 GCA_012720075.1 Clostridia bacterium | reverse complement strand
TTGGCTAATGTTTTTCAGCCCTTGACAATATTAATAGGTTTACCCGGAGAGGCAACCCTCCCTATTGTTTTGGCCAATGCGTTATCCACTTACCCGGCCATTCCTGCTATTACATCCTTTTCTTTTACGACTAAGGAAATAACCATTATGAGTACGGTGATCCTTCTGTGTCACAGTTTGCCCATCGAAACCGTGATAGCAAAGAAATCCGGCGCCAGAGGATGGGCAATTATAGCTATTCGAGTTTTAGCGGCGGTATTGGCAGGAATAATAATAAACGTTTTTATGGAGGGCTAAAAAATGTTTTTCGAAATTATGCTTGAAGCTTTACGGGAAAGTCTTTTAACCATGGCGCAAATTGCAGTAATAGTTTTTCCTATTTTAATGGTTTTAAGATTGGCCAGAGAAGCTCAAATTATTAATAAAATTAGCAGTTATTTTGAACCTCTTACCAAAAGATTATATATGTCCAAAGAGGCTACTTTTCCGTTGTTGGTAGGTTTAGTTTTTGGTTTGACTTATGGGGCGGGCGTAATCGTTCAGGCAGCCAAAGAAGGACACTTGACAGCCAGGGATATGTTATTGATAAATGTTTTTTTAGGACTTAATCATGCAATATTTGAAGATACTTTTCTTTTTTCCGCTATTGGCGCAAATCCTTGGTGGCTTTTTATAACCAGGTTTTTAATGGCCATACTGTTTACTTATTTAGTTGGGCGATGGATAGTTAGTAGAGAGCAAACCAAAGGGGAGCTATTAAAACATGATTCATTAACCAATTAGCCAGGCATTAACCTGGCTAATTTTTTTTCAAAAAATTATTTGACCATACTTGACCTTTGCATACAAAAGAGTTATTATGATTATAATAATAAGGTCAAAAAAGGTCAAAGGTGAGGTGAGTACCAAATGAGCAGTTTAGCCAGAGAAATCGAAAGATATCTAAAGTCTTTGATTGAAAAGGCTCAAAACGGTGTAATTGAAATACAAAGGAGTGCTTTATCCGACTTTTTTGACTGTGTGCCATCCCAAATAAATTATGTTCTAAGCACCAGATTCACACCAATTCATGGGTATATTGTGGAAACTCGCCGGGGTGGTGGAGGGTATATAAGGATAATCAGACTAAATATTAATGATAATAATCAATTAAAGATGCTTCTGGACGAAATAGTAGGTACTGAGCTCAGTTATAGTCAGGCCATGGGATTACTGGAATTTTTGCGCAAGGAAAGCTTCTTAACTCACCGGGAAACACAACTTATTGGCAATATTATCAGCGACAATGTTTTATCAGGATTAGTCGGCAAAAACATAAATATGTTAAGGGCTCAGATGTTGCAAAGTGTCCTAGCAACCATTTTAAGGGAAGATTTGTAGTTTGTAGTGACTGGTGATTGGAAGGTTAAGTGTGTAGGTGTGTTAGTGTGTAAGTGTTTAAGACAAATATCGTTTTCGATAGTCGATAAACAATGGAGAATTGAGAATGGAAAGTGGAGAGGTATTTTGTTAATAGAGAATTGAGAGTTGAGAATGGAGATTGAGAGTTAGATCACGATGACATGTTCAGCTTTTGTATTTATCTTGCGGAGTGAAACCTTTTCCTTTTTTAAAAGCTGTAGAACGATAGAACGGTAGCACTGTAGAATTATAATAACCTTAACCTCAACCTCAGCCTTAACCTTAAACTAGCGAAGCGTAAGCTAGTCAACAAAGTTGGCATAACTTTAAACTACTTTTTCAACTGACAAATGCTATCCTTTCAAATAAATTAAATAATAGGAGGTAAATATTATGTTTTGCGAAGAGTGTGAAAAACGTCCGGCCAATGTCCATATTACAAAAATTGTTAATGGACATAAGGTTGAAAAGCATTTATGTGAACAGTGTGCCAAAAAGCAACAGGATGTAGTCGGTTTTACCTTATTCCCCGATTTTTCCTTTGCCAACTTTTTTAGCAGCATGCTGGATATGGATCATATTTCTTCCCGTAACAATATTAATCAGGTTAAATGCGATAAGTGTTCCATGACATACAGCCAATTTGCCAAATTGGGACGCTTTGGCTGTGACCGGTGTTATGATTTATTCGGTAACGGTTTGGAACAAATTTTAAAACGCATTCACGGCAATGTACAGCATACAGGAAAAATACCCAAAAGGGCCGGTAAAGCCATAAGATTCAAAAACGAGTTGGAAAGGTACAAAATGGAATTGCAAAAGGCCGTGCTGAATGAAGAATATGAAAAAGCAGCGGAGCTTAGGGATAAGATTAAAGAATTGGAAAAAAGGAAAAATAATGAATGGGGAGGGCAAAATCTATGATCAGAAAGTTGATTGAAGAGCCCCATAGTATTTGGACTGAAGGGGAAGGACAGTACTCGGAAATAGTATTAAGCTCTCGGGTAAGACTTGCCAGAAATCTAGCTCAATTTCCTTTTCCTTTAATGCAAACGGAAGCCAGTGCCAATGCCGTTTTGGAAAGACTTGATAAAGTATTTGCCAATTCCAAAGAACTAAAACTGTACCGAATGTCTGAAATTCCTGAGCTGGAAAGGCAGGCTTTGGTTGAAAAACACCTTATCAGTCCTGAACATGTTCAGAAGCCGGAAAACAAAGGGATAATTGTAAATAGAGAAGGCTCAATAAGTATTATGGTTAATGAAGAAGACCATTTAAGAATTCAATGTTTTGCTTCCGGCCTGGAATTGGAAACTTTATTGGCTCAAGCCGACAAAATTGATGATGAAATAGAAAAAGAAGTAAACTATGCTTATGATGAGCAGTATGGTTATTTAACCTGCTGTCCTACTAATCTGGGAACCGGGATGCGGGTTTCGGTAATGATGCACTTGCCGGGGTTGGTCTTAACCAATCAAGCGGGAGTGATTTTCTCCCAGTTATCCAAATTGGGTATTGCGGTTCGGGGTTTGTTTGGTGAGGGCACCGATGCCCATGGCAATCTCTTTCAGATTTCCAACCAAATTACTTTGGGTCAGGATGAAAAGGAGATAATTGAAAACATTTCTTCCGTTGCTAAAAAACTGGTATCCCAAGAGCAGGCTGCCCGAAATTATTTGCTGAACAATGCCGGACCTCAGGTTGAGGATAAAGCCCGGAGGGCTTATGGAATATTAACCAATGCCAAACTAATTTCGTCTCAGGAAGCATTGGGTTTAATCTCCGATTTGCGCCTGGGAAAAGCATTAGGTGTAATTAATGAATTAGATTTAAAGACTATAAATGAGTTATATCTTTTATGTCAACCCGGATACTTGCAGGTATTGGCCAAGGGTCATTTGGACCCTCAAGCCAGAGACATAAAAAGAGCAGAGATAATTAAAGAAAAATTAGCGAAGTTTTAGGAGGTGTTATTATGTTTGAAAGATTTACCGAAAGAGCCCAAAAGGTTTTATATTATGCCCAGGAAGAGGCCAGAAACTTAAAATATCCTGCCATTGGCACTGAACATATACTATTAGGTTTGCTTCGTGAAGGTGAAGGGGTAGGAGCCAAGGCGCTTATGGCTTTAGGAATTGATTTGCAAAAGGTAAGGGAGACCGTTACCAAACTGGTAAATATCGGTCAAGAAGAAGTAGAGTCTATGGAATTGGGTTTTACTCCCAGGGCTAAAAAAGTTCTGGGCCTTGCTCAGGATGAGGCTATCAGATGGGGAGTAAGTTATGTAGGTACTGAACATATCCTTTTAGGATTAATCAGAGAAGGTGAAGGGGTTGCTGCTCAGGTTCTTTTGAATTTGGGAGCCAATCCTGACAAAATCAGGAGACAGGTTTTGGCCTTCTTGGGCGGTATGCCTGCCAATGATCCCGGCGAAATTAATCGCAAACAAGGTTCAAAAGGCGGAGGAGCTCCAACCAAGACTCCTACCCTTGACGAATTCGGCAGAGATTTAACCAACCTGGCCCGGGAAAACAAAATTGACCCTGTTATCGGCAGGCAAAAAGAAATCGAAAGGGTTATCCAGGTATTAAGCAGAAGAACCAAAAACAATCCGGTTTTGATCGGAGAGCCCGGAGTAGGAAAGACCGCCATTGCTGAAGGCCTGGCCCGGAAAATAGTTGAAGGCAATGTCCCTGAAGTATTGAAAGGCAAAAGGGTTGTAGCTCTGGATATGGGCTCATTGGTGGCCGGTTCCAAATACCGTGGTGAATTTGAGGAAAGACTCAAAAAAGTAATGGATGAAATTCGCCAGGCAGGAAATGTAATCTTATTTATTGACGAAATGCATACCTTAATTGGCGCCGGAGCAGCGGAGGGTGCCATTGATGCCGCAAATATTCTAAAACCGGCTTTGGCCAGAGGAGAACTTCAGACTATCGGCGCTACTACGCTGGATGAATACAGAAAATATGTAGAAAAGGATGCGGCCTTGGAAAGAAGATTCCAGCCCATCCAAGTTGATGAACCGACTAAAGAAGAAGCAATTGAAATTTTGCTAGGCTTGCGGGATAGATATGAAGCCCATCATAGCGTACAAATTACCGATGAAGCCATTAAAGCCGCTGTAGAGCTTTCCGACCGTTATATTACCGATAGATTTTTACCCGACAAAGCCATAGATTTAATTGATGAAGCGTCATCTAAGGTTAGGCTCCAGGTCCAAACCGCTCCTCCAAATCTTAAAGAGCTGGAAGAAGAAATTGAAAGGTTAAGTAAAGAAAAAGAAGCTGCAGTTATGGCCCAGGAGTACGAAAAAGCGGCAGAAATCAGAGATTTGGAACAGAAGAAAATGAAAGAGCTGGAGGATAAGCGGGAACATTGGAAAAATGAAAGTATAAGCAAAACCCAGACTGTAACCGCTGAGGATATAGCCAATATTGTTTCCAGTTGGACGGGAATTCCCGTAAGCAAACTGGCCCAGGAAGAAACAGAAAAACTTTTGAAGATGGAAGAAATATTGCATCAGCGGGTTATCAGCCAAGAAGAAGCTATAAAAGCTGTTTGCAGAGCTATTCGCAGGGCAAGATCGGGGTTGAAGAATCCCAAACGGCCCATTGGTTCCTTTATTTTCTTGGGGCCTACCGGGGTCGGGAAAACGGAGTTGGCCAGGGCATTGGCCGAGGCTCTATTTGGCAATGAAGATGCGCTAATTAGAATTGATATGTCCGAGTACATGGAAAAACATGCCGTATCTCGTTTGGTTGGCGCACCCCCAGGATATGTTGGCTATGATGAGGGCGGTCAGCTTACTGAGGCTGTGAGAAGAAAACCTTATTCGGTAGTTTTATTGGATGAAATCGAAAAGGCCCATCCGGAAGTGTTTAACATCTTGCTCCAGGTATTAGAAGACGGAAGATTAACCGATAGTAAAGGCAGAACCGTAGATTTCCGCAATACGGTCCTGATCATGACTTCCAATGTAGGGGCCAGTTCCATAAAACAGGCAGGTACTATGGGCTTTACCCAACCTTCTGCCGATGACAGCTATAAAGCCATGAAAGAAAGGGTGCTGGATGCACTGAAAAAATCCTTCAGGCCTGAATTCTTAAACAGAATAGATGAAACCATTGTTTTCCATGCCCTGGAAAAAGAGGATATTAAGAAAATTGCCGGCCTGATGCTTAAGGAAATAGAGGGCCGTCTGAAAGAAAATGATATAAAATTAGAAGTAAAAGAAGAAGCCAAAGACATATTGGTCAAGGAAGGTTTTGACCCGGTTTACGGTGCTCGGCCGTTAAGAAGGGCTATTCAAAAGTTAATTGAAGATCCCTTGGCTGATGAAATGCTGAAAGGTACTTATAAAGCGGGAATGACCGTTGTGGTCGATGTGGAAAATGACCAAATAGTGTTAAAGTAAAAGAAGGCGCAAGCCTTCTTTTGCTTTGGGGGCAATTTCTTGGGTCGGAATGATGGCTTACAGGTTAAAATGCATGACGGAATGACGGCTTTGGGGATAGTCTGCAAGTCGGAGTGACGGCTCATACGAAATACTGCAGGTCGGTATGACGTCTTTATGGTTTAATATACATGTCGGTTTAATTATTTCTTTTTTTAACCGACCTACAATATTGCGGGGAAGACGGCACACCGTCCCAATAATTTAACCTTTGAGCCGTCACACCAGACCCAAAAGACAAAGTTTTTGCTCTAATGAAAAGGTTTTTTCTGTAACATTGTAGAACTTTACACCATTAGACTGCTTTTAATCTGACCAAAAATACAAGCCAGGGAGGTACTTATGGCGATAAAACAGAAGGTTCGTTTTTTTTGTCAGGAATGTGGGTACGAAAGTCTTAGATGGCTGGGCCGTTGTCCAGGTTGTAATAGTTGGAATACCTTCGTTGAGGAGACTGTTTCTAAAGAAAAAAATTCTTGTTTGATAAAGAGCGGCGGAGATAATAAACCTGCCTTCCTAAATGATATTAGTGTTTTTGAAGAAGAAAGGCTTGATACCGGTTTGCCGGAATTAAACAGGGTCTTGGGGGGAGGTTTGGTTCCCGGTGCTTTGATTTTATTGGCAGGGGATCCGGGCATAGGCAAATCGACTCTTACCTTACAGTGTGCCAACAAAATTAAGATAGACAAGCCGGTTTTATATGTCACCGGGGAAGAATCCTGCCAGCAGGTTAAGTTGAGGGCCCTTAGACTAGGCGCAAATAAAGATAATCTTCTCATTTTGGCTGAGACTGATTTAGAAATGATAGAAAAAGCAATTCAAAATGTAGAGCCCGGTTTCATTATCCTGGATTCCGTCCAGACGGTGTATTTGTCTGAAGTTTCTTCGGCACCGGGAAGTGTAAGTCAATTAAGGGAATGTACGGCCAGAATCATGCATTGGGCCAAAGGAGGGGGTATCCCGGTCATTCTTGTCGGTCACGTAACTAAGGATGGTTCTGTAGCAGGACCCAGGGTGTTGGAGCATATGGTGGATGCCGTTCTTTATTTCGAGGGGGAAAGACATTATCAATATAGGGTACTCTGGGGTTTAAAAAATAGATTTGGCTCCACCAATGAATTAGGCATATTTGAAATGACCGGGTAAGGACTCATTGAAGTAGCCAATCCGTCCCAGGCTTTTTTGACGGAGCGACCGTTGGACAGTTCCGGTTCAATAGTGGTGCCTTGTATGGAAGGAACCCGGCCTTTACTTATTGAATTGCAGGCCTTGGTTTCGCAGACCGTTTTTGGTCAACCCCGCCGGATGACAACGGGTACCGATTACAACCGGGTTGCCATGATAATGGCTGTTTTAGAGAAAAAAGTTGGCTTAAATTTAGGTAACCATGATGCCTATATTAATATTGTGGGCGGACTGAAGATTGATGAGCCTGCTTTGGATTTGGGAATTGCCCTGGCTATTTACTCCAGTTACAAAAACCGTGTAGCTCCGAAAGATATTGTTGTGGTGGGCGAAATCGGTTTAACCGGTGAAGTACGGGCGGTAAACTATTTGGAAAAGCGATTAACGGAGGCGGCCAAATTAGGTTTTCGGAAGGCAGTTGTGCCAATGGGAAATGCCAGAAAAATGCAAGGATATTTCATGGAATTAATAGGGGTCGGCAATGTGAAGGAAGCGCTGGAAGCAGTATTATAGCCACTAATTATAAACTAAAAAAGTCCGGGAAAGCCGGACTTTTTAATTTAAGTCATATTAAACATTCTCAGGGTTTTTACTTTTTTATTTTCCTTTTCAAGAACATCCTCCAGGCTAAGTCCCAAGGCATTACAAAGGCCGGTTAGATAAAAAAGGTTTTTGCCCAGCTCTTGTTCCACCATTTCCCGGCAATGCTCACAGAGATGGCCGGATAAATGGCTGGATAAAACTGATTTCATGGTTGCTAAAGAAGAATTTTCGGGGAACTGGGGTTTTTTGGCATTAACTTCAATGCATCCGCATTGAGTGACAGCCTTGGTTATTGCTCTATTTAAACGGGCGTTGGTTTCTTGCGCTTTAGAAAGTAAATCTAAAATGCTCTGGTGACGGATAAGGTATTCTTCAACGGTTTTTTCAAAATCTTTGCAGATGGAATCTTTCATCTCCTACCACTCCCTTTGTGGTTCCTATCTAGATTATAGAACTCAAGTAGTTAATATGTCAATGAAATAACATAACTATTTGTTTGATGCATAAATATTTATTAATAGAAGACAAAAAATCATTCAAATGTTTCCTGTAGAATAGCAAAAATAATATTATAAAATATTGACTTTTTGTAAATTAGCATGATATAATTATTGAATTTTGACAAATAAGGTGTTTTTTGTTAGAATGGATACATAAAATTCTGGAGGTGAAAGCATGTTCAAAATTGGGGATAAGGTTGTCTATCCCATGCATGGGGCTGGTGTTATTGAGGCTATCGAAGAAAAGGAAGTCCTAGGTGATAAAAGAAGTTATTATATAATGAAAATGCCTTTTGGGAACATGAAGGTTATGATTCCCGTCGATAATACTGAGGAAATAGGCTTGCGACAGGTTGTCGGCCCCGAAGATGTTTCGAAAGTAATAAATATCCTCCAGGATACCGATACTTCTATGTCTGCCAATTGGAACCGAAGATTCCGCGCAAATCTGGAAAAAATAAAAAGCGGCAGTATATATGAAGTAGCGGAAGTAGTAAGAAATTTGACATTAAGGGATAAGGAAAAAGGACTTTCCACCGGGGAACGTAAGATGCTGGAGAATGCGCGACAAATCTTAATTAGTGAACTTGTTTTGGCCAAAGAGGAAAAGGAAGATAAAATCCGCGTAATGCTGGATGAACTTTTTGCCTGAATTTACCCTAATAAATTGGGGAGGGTATTAGAACATTTATAAATGAATTTACTTTTTTTATTAATATTTCTGTCTATTTTCCTTGAAAGCAGAGCCGATAGTGGCGTATAATGATATTTATAGTTTGTATTTTTTTGGAAAGGAGGTGACGGGGTGATAAAGAAACTGGTAAGGGTAGGAATTGGACTAGCTAGTGCTGTGGGAGGCTTTTATCTGGGTTCCTTCGTTTACCGGGAGTTTTTGACATTACCCGCAAATAATGAAATAAAAATCGCCTTAATGATTTTACCGGGGATTATTTTAGGATTAATAGGTTACAGTTTAGCTCCTAAAATAATTCAGTGGGTATTGCAAATGACCGGCTGGATCGAAGGATACCTTCAAAAAATGCCCATTCAAGAACTCTTGGGTGGCGCTATTGGTTTAATAATTGCACTCATAATAGCTACTTTATTAGGAAATTCATTTTCAAAAGTTCCTTTTATTGGCACTTATATTCCTATTTTCGCCAGCCTCCTTTTGGGGTATGTTGGCATGAGTGTCGGTGTTAAGAAGAAAGATGATCTTCTTAGCATTTTTTCCATATTTAAATTTGGTTCGAAGGAAAAGGAGAAATCTGCAAGGAATGAAAATAAGCCCAAATATAAGATTTTGGATACAAGCGTAATTATTGACGGCAGGATAGCCGATGTTTGCAAAACAGGCTTTGTGGAGGGTCCCTTGGTTATTCCTAATTTTGTTTTGGAGGAATTAAGGCATATTGCTGACTCTTCCGATGTTCTAAAAAGGAACAGAGGGCGCCGGGGACTGGATATCCTAAATAAAATCCGCAAGGAACTGGAAATAAATGTTCAAATTTCCGAAATTGATTTTGAAGATATAACGGAAGTTGACAGCAAGCTGGTCAAGCTGGCTCAGGTCATGGATGGCTTTGTGGTGACCAATGACTATAACTTGAATAAAGTTGCCCAATTACAGGGAGTCAAAGTTTTGAATATCAACGAGCTGGCCAATGCCATTAAACCTGTTGTTTTGCCCGGTGAAGAAATGACCGTTCAGATTATTAAGGACGGTAAAGAGTCGGGACAGGGCGTTGCTTATCTGGATGACGGCACGATGATAGTTGTTGAAAACGGCAAGCGGGCTATCGGTGATACCGTTAGCGTGCTGGTAACCAGTGTTTTGCAAACGGCTGCCGGAAGGATGATTTTTGCCAAACTAAAGAGCGATGAGATAAAAGGTTTTAACGAGGTGGGCGGCATTGTTTAATACTGTTGCCATAATCGTTGCTGCCGGTCAAGGCAGTAGGATGGGAGCTAAAATTAATAAGCAGTATCTCAAGCTATTGGACAGACCCATCCTCGCCCATACTCTCGATGTTTTTGAACAGCATCCGCTAATAGACGGTATTATTGTAGTAACCCGTCACGATGAGATAGAATTGTGTACTGAAGAGGTTATACTGCCTTATTCCTTTAAGAAGGTGTCCAAGGTTATAGCCGGCGGAAGAGAACGTCAGGATTCCGTCTATAACGGTTTAAAAACTTTGCCTTCCCAATGT
Organism: Clostridia bacterium; assembly: GCA_012720075.1. GTDB lineage: Bacteria > Bacillota > Peptococcia > Peptococcales > BICA1-8 > JAAXZE01. The sequence goes on along the minus strand of JAAXZE010000008.1, from coordinate 1,599 downwards.
GAGTTGGTGGTCGTGCATGATGGTGCACGACCACTTATTACGCCTGATATTATTGAAAAAACAGTAATTGCGGCACGTCAAGAAGGAGCGGCGATAGCAGCAGTTCCGGTTAAAGATACCGTAAAAAGAGTGATAGAGGGTTTTGTCAGGGAAACCATTCCCCGTCAGGAAGTCTGGGCAGTGCAGACACCCCAGGCTTTTAATAAGAAGATAATCCTCGAGGCATATGAAGCTGCTTATAGTCAAGATTATTATGGCACCGATGATGCATCCCTGGTTGAAAAAATAGGAAAACCGGTTAAAATAGTTTTCGGTAGTTATGAAAATATCAAAATTACCACTCCGGAAGATTTGGATATGGGTAAGGCCATTTTGGAGAGAAGGTTAATTGAGAGTAGTTTTTTAATGGAGAATTGAGAATTGAGAGTTGATAATTAGGTCATGGTGATACCAGTCGACTTTTGTATTTATCTTGCAGAGTCTAACTTTAACTTTTTATAAAGTTTTTAGAACTGTAGTTTCAGGCTGTGAAACTGTCTTAATAGTGGAGGGGCTCATGCGTATTGGTTTTGGTTATGATGTACATAAATTGGTAGAGGAAAGGGCATTAATTTTGGGCGGAGTGGAAATTCCTTATAAGCTCGGCCTATTAGGACATTCTGATGCCGATGTGTTAATCCATGCTATCATGGATGCTTTATTAGGGGCTGCGGCATTGGGAGATATAGGCAAGCATTTTCCGGATAATGATGAAAAGTATAAAGGAATTTCAAGCCTGAAACTTTTGGCGGAAGTAAAATATTTGCTGAAAGCAGAAGGTTTTAGCATTAATAATATTGATGCTACCATTGTAGCTGAAAAACCCAAATTGGCACCCTATATTCCGAAAATGGTTGACAATATTGCCGACTGCCTAGGTGTCAACAGGGATTTGGTCAATATCAAAGCTACCACTACCGAAGGTTTAGGCTTTACCGGAGTCGGACAAGGTATGGCCGCTTATGCGGTATGCACAATTAAAAGTGAGCTGTGATTAAAAAATACAGGAGATTGAAATCCTTATAACTTGTTATTCTCTTGTTGGCTGGCAACAGCAACTAATTTAGGAGGTAATATAAAATGGATAATATCAAAGTTCGTTTTGCTCCCAGTCCTACGGGGCCATTACATATTGGGGGAGCCCGGTCTGCCCTTTTTAACTACTTATTGGCCAGAAGACACGGCGGAAAGATGGTTTTAAGAATAGAAGACACCGATTTGGAACGCTCCAGCCGGGAATCGGAGGAAAATATAATTGAATCCTTAAAGTGGCTAGGATTGGATTGGGATGAAGGTCCTGATGTAGGCGGTGAGTTTGGACCTTATCGCCAAACAGAAAGACTTAAGATTTATGCCGAAGTTGCCCAAAAATTGATTGAACAGGGTCAGGCTTATCGTTGTTATTGTACTGAAGAAGAATTAGAGGAACAAAGACAGGCCTTTATTGCTAAAGGGGAATTGCCCCGCTATAGTGGGTGCTGCCGGAATTTAACCAAAGAACAGGAAGAAAAATATATTAGTGAAGGGCGAAAACCGGTTATAAGGTTTAAGGTTCCCCAG
>JAAXZE010000093.1 GCA_012720075.1 Clostridia bacterium | reverse complement strand
AGGTTCTAAAATAAATGTTGGGGTGGGGCAGGAAAATAAAATGCATTTGGTCGAATACCTGTAGTCGCTCAACTACCCTCATAGAGGAGGTATTCTTCCAAATGCATTATCAGTTTATCAAAAACCTGCTCCTTTTAAAAGATATTTTAGTAGAAAACGTTTACCATTTTGAAGACTACTGTGAAGTACATATCAGCTTACCCGTCAAACCCCATAAGTGTTCCCGCTGCGGCTGTATTACTAAAAAAGTACATGATTACAGAAAACAGAAGATTAAAGATATCCCTGTATTAAATAAACCTCTAATCTTAGTCTACCGAAAGCGGCGTTACAAATGTGAAAACTGCCAAAAAAATTTTTATGAAACTGTTGATTTTGTCGGGCGTTATCAACGAATGACCTTGCGTCTCATAAAAACAATTGTTGATCGCCTTCGAACTAACTACAGCATGCATTCAATTGCCAAGGATTTTGGAGTATCTCCTTGTACCGTCACCAGAATATTTGACTGCCTGTCATATAAACTCACTAAGTTACCGGAAGTTTTCTCCATAGATGAGTTTAAAGGTACTACTGATAAAGGGAAATATCATTGTATCTTAGTTGACCCTATTAAATCTATTGTACTCGATGTTCTCGACAGTCGCAGCCTGGAGTTTCTGCTTAACTATTTTCGTAAATTTCCCGATCGACATAAGGTTAAATATGTGGTTATTGATATGTGGTCTCCCTATAAACTGGCCGTTCAACAGGCCTTCCCACAGGCACAAATTGTAATCGACCGTTTCCACTATGTGAGAAACTGCAATTGGGCTATTGATAAGGTGCGTAAACGTGTCCAACAAAACCTTTCTTATGAAAAAGCTAAATTCTTAAAATACAGCAAAAGGTTACTTTTATCCAGACCGCACAATTTAAATCATGATGGCAAAATTAGATTAGCTAACCTCCTTTTAACTGACGAGAATATTAGACTAGCCTATATCCTTAAGGAAAAGTTCATGGATTTTGTAAAATCCAGCAGTTCCAGTGAAGCTGAAGTTAAACTTTCTCAATGGTTGGAGTTGGTCAAACAATACAAAATTAAAGAATTCTCGTATCTTGCTAGGACCATTCTCAACTGGAAACAAGAAATCCTGAATTCCTTTGATGTTCCCTATAATAACGGCTGTATAGAAGGTTTTAACAATAAAATCAAGGTAATTAAACGTAATGCCTTCGGTTTTAGGAACTTTAGCCGGTTCCGAACCAGAATCCTCCATTGCTGTTCATAAAAAAGAGATGACAGGTATTGATCAAATACCTGCCACCCCAATATTTGACATAGAGCCTAAAAAAGGGGCTTCGAAGTATCGAAGCCCCTTTTATTTTAAAAAGAATCATCTAAATATGAGGGATAGGTTAAGATTATCCTTTCCACTTTTTGAGCGGGGTCTATTTCTTGAGGATTGACAATACCGTCATGGATATTGAAGTCAAAGATCAGGGCTTGACCCTTTTCTACTTTAAAAACCCCATATAGCTTGCCGCCGTGAATACTTTCCGGTTCCGGGTAATTGGTCCGGTAAGTGTTAAGGGTTTTCTCCGCGCTATCACCGACTTTTATTCCCAAATTGGTGGAAGCCGAAGGGGAGGTGGCCATAATTTGCAATACGGTATTGGTTTCTTGACCAATACTAATAATAAACCCATCGGCATATTCCCAATTAGCAAATTTTTCAGGGAAGTGTTCGGCTTCCTCATAAATGGTTTCAGTATAATCCATACCCAAAATTTCCAAAACTTTTTCCCTGGAATCACCCAAACAAAGGCCGGCAATACTTGGGATTATTTGTTTTTCTTCCGTTTCTGCGTTATTTCCCGGCCGGTCATTGGTTGTACATGATGCCAGGCCAAATATTAGGCTGATTGCCAGAAAAAATGATACTATCTTCTTTTTCATGATTTTCGAGATCCTTTCTTTAATAAATGCTATTATGGTTTTCGAACTTACTAACATGTTTTATAGACGAAAAAAGGCTTATATTGTTCCGCATTAAATAAAAGTAAAGCCGGTTGGCTGTGCCAACCGGCAAATGTCTTATTAGGATGATATTTTTCCACTGGCGGTAATACCGGCACTCTTTGGAAAACCAATCACTATGGCCACTAAAGCTGCGCCGGCCAGTAAAAATTGATACCAGAGGTTAGGAATAATGGCAAAGGGAGATAAATTAGCCAGAGAACCGGCTAAAAGGATTTGTGCACCATAAGGAATTATTCCCTGCCAAACACAGGAGAAAATATCTAAGATACTGGCGCTGCGTTTTGGTTCAATGCCATGTTTTTCTGAGATTTCTTTGGCAATAGGACCGGCCAAAACAATGGCGACGGTGTTATTGGCTGTTGCTATATCGGCTAAACTGATCAAACCGGCAAGGCCAAACTCGGCGCCTTTTTTGGTTTTGATTTTGGAACTGATAAATTGAAGCAGATAATCCAGTCCTCCATACTCGCGGGTGAGCTCAACTAATCCTCCTGTTAAGAAGGACAGTAAAAAGATTTCCTGCATGCTTAAGAAACCTTCATAGATAAGTTGGGCAAAGGCCAGTAAATTTGCGATTTCCCCGCCTATAAGGCCGATGACTCCTGATGAGAGTATGCCAATGGTAAGGGCGGCAAAAACATTTAATCCTAATAGAGCCAAAACCAGAACCAGGAGATAAGGAACTACTTTAATCAATTGATAGGAATAATCTCCTTCAATGACTCCTCCGGTACCGCCGGCAAAAGCCAGAAAAATGATGGTTATGATGGCCGCAGGCAAAGCAATAAAGAAGTTCATTTTGAATTTATCGTTCATCTCGGCTCCTTGAGTTCGAGTAGCCGCTATAGTGGTATCGGAAATCATGGAAAGGTTATCGCCAAACATAGCCCCGCCGACAACGGCTCCTACTGCCAAAGCCATACCGATGCCTGTTTTATCGGCAATTCCGGCGGCAATGGGCATGATGGCTGCTATGGTACCCATGGATGTTCCTATGGCAGTGGAGATAAAGCACGAAATGATAAAGATACCGGGTAAAAGCAGTTGAACGGGAATAATAGATACTCCCAGATTTACGGTGGATTCAACGCCGCCCATGGCTTTGGAAACGTTAGCAAAAGCTCCGGCCATGATGAAGATCAAACACATGATAATAATGTTGGGGTTTCCAATGCCTCGTACCAAAATATCTACTTTTTCGCTTAAAGAACCTTTTAAAACCAAAACACCGACAATGAGACCTGCTAAAGCTGCTACAGGAGCGGGAAGTTGATAAAATGCAAACTCAGCCTGTTTGACATAGTGCAGATAAAAACCTGTTCCTAAAAAGATAGTTAAAAATACAATAAGGGGTAGTAGTGCTAATACCGGTTGTTTGTTTTTTTCCATTTTGTTTCCCTCCTAAAATATAAATGAGTAATTTGGAAAAACTTCAAGCATCTTTGCAGGATCCTTGCAATTGCCTGAGTCGGAAGAATTAATAATTTTATGGGATGCTATCCTGGGAAATAGGCTGAGGAATATAATGGCGTATAACAAAAAAGTCTTCTCTAACAAATAGAGAAGACATAATCCCATAAAAAATTATCTTCTTCTCATCTGTCAGAACCCCGGGTTCTGCTGGAATTGGCACCTTGATTTCAGGTTGCCGAGACTTCACTGGGCCAGTCCCTCCGTCTCTCTTGATGAAAAGCTTTTTACATATTCGATTTGTTTGTAATGATAGCAAAAATAATTTTACTAGTCAATAGGTTTCAGAAAATTTTTCTGAAAGGGGTTTATTTTAAAGTTGCTGTTTTCACTATCACCTTTTTTTCTTATTAACCATATTCTAAAGGGAGAAATTTTTAGGGAAGAAAGGTGTTTATAATGTTTGAGAAAGGTGCTTGGCAGGATATCATTACTTTACCTTTAGGGTTAAGAAGTAAAAAGCCTCGTACAAAAGGCCTGACAATGGTCATTGATAAAGGGATGGGGCTTAAAGAAACCAAAGATTTACTGGAAACCTCCGCAGGTTATATTGATTTTTTAAAATTGGGATTTGGTACCGCCGCTTTTTATTCTGCCGAAATGTTAAAAAAGAAAATCAACTTGGCCAAGGAATACAATGTAGAAATATATCCGGGCGGAACATTTTTAGAAGTAGCCTATTTTCAGAAAAAGGCAGACCAATTTTTAGACAGGGCAAAAGAACTGGGCTTTAATTTCTTGGAAATTTCCGACGGCACCATTAATTTAGAACTCCGGGAAAGAAGAAATTTAATAAAAAAGGCTTTGGACCGGGGCTTAAAGGTATTGACGGAAGTAGGCAAAAAGGATAGTAAGATTAAAGTATCAATAGAAAATCTTATTGAACAGGTATACAACGATTTGGAAGCCGGTGCTTTCAAGGTTATTATGGAAGGCCGGGAAAGCGGCAAAAATATTGGGCTTTACGATGAAAAAGGCAAACTGATTGAAAATAAATTTGAACAGTTTGCCAGCAAACTGGTTAATCCCGATGACATCATCTGGGAAGCTCCTCTCAAAAACCAGCAATTTGATTTTATTATGAAAATGGGCTGTGATGTTAACCTGGGCAATATCGCCGCCGGTGAAGTATTGGCCTTGGAAGCCCTGCGCACCGGACTTAGGGGAGATACCCTGAACCTGGTTGTTTCTTATGAAAAAATTAAAGAACAGGAAATGCATCCTGTATTGCGAAAGTTAGTAGCCGCCTGGAGCATGTAAAGGAACTTCGCTCAATAATATAAGTTGGAAAGTTGTAAAAGAAGATTAAAGGTTACGCCAACTTCGTGGATCAGCTTGTTGACAAACCATATTTATTATCAATGAAAAGCCAGCTCAAACAATGTAAGGAATGAACTCGGTGGCCTCAGATTCTTGCGTTCTTTTGATTCAAACTTGCTAATGCGTTTCTTATGATAATAAATCCTATAGTGTTTTATGTTTGCCAAATAATATTAATAACTTTGGCGACAGTCTGAGCAAACTTCGTCGGCTGAGTTTTCCGGACTTACATACTTAGTGTAATTGCTTTTCCGTCATATTGCGGCACCACATCGGTAATATCTTCCCGGATACAGTACTTAATATCGTCCATTTTACCCAATTCCATGAGGCGGCGGCCGTTGCGGCTTTTTAAAAGGGTCTCAAAAATTTCGTTTTTGTATCTTTGATAGCTGCCCCAAGCCAAAAGACCATAGTCATTTAAAGTGTATTTTTCTAAGGTGCTTAACTCATTAATAATTTTACCTGCGGCTAAAGTATCTTCCAATGAAGGGGTTCCCAGCGTTCCGGAACAAACAATGGCCATATCAGCGGAAACCGATTGGATTTTTTCTGTTATGGCGCCAATATTGGCAAAAGAGGCTACCCAGACTTTTTGGGCTTTTTCCACACTTTTTAAAGCCCGGCTGCCGTTTGAAGTAGCAAAAATAATACCTTTTCCGGAAACTTTTTCGCCGGTATATTCCAAAGGGGAATTGCCCAGGTCGAAGCCTTGGATTTTAATGGAGTTCCTTTCACCCCCTAATAAATAGTCCGGATGTATTTCTTTAAGTTCCCAGGCTGTTTCTATTTCGCTGACGGGCAGAATTTCTTTTGCCCCGTTATTTAAAGCGGTGATAATGGTATTGGAGGCCCTGAAGACATCGATGACAACGGCAAGACCATCTTTTATCTCAGCTTCGACAACGCTTTGCCAAGTAGGGTAAACAGTAAGCCTGTACATAATAATCACTCCTAAAGATATTTATAGTTATTGCAGCACGCCCCTTTTTCAAAACCTCTAGTCAGGCAGCAGCATATTATATATTAGAGTGCACTGGGAAAGGGGGTAAAGAAAAAATGTTTTTTATAAGAACCCATGTCCATGCTTTTGATTTTCCCACGTCTTTCAACGACGGTCATATTCATTATATGAAAGCATTTACAATGAGAGCACCCACTGGTGTTAACCATGTCCATAGATATTCAGGGATAACAACCTTAAATGACGGTCATATCCATCGTTTCCGGGGGATAACAGGACCGGCCTTGCCTCTCCCCGGTGGTGATCATTACCATTTAATGCAAGGGCAAACCAGTTTTAGTGACGGGCATATCCATTCTTACCGGGGCAGAACCGGGGGAAGCATCCCGGGAAGAAGTTAGAAAGTGATGGGCAAACTTCATATTTCAAAAAGACACTCATGAAGTAAAATATTACTGCATGGGTGTTTTTTTGGTAAAATTTCTTTAAACCAATTATAATATAAAGGTAGCGAAAAAAACATTGGACGAGTTCCCGGTTTGTATTAAAAGGAGCAAAAAAATGGCTGGTTTATGCGGTAAATTGCGAATGTATCTGGAATTTTCAAGGATTTCTTTTCAGCGGGCCGCAGCCTATCGTTTTGAAGCCTGGATGCGGCTTTTTTCCAATGTGGTTTTTTTGTTTATGTGGGGCTTTATCTGGTATGGTCTGTATATGGACAGGGATAGTGTTTCCGGTGTGACTTTTCAGTCAGTCTTTAGTTATGTATTGATTAGCCAGATGCTGCAAGGCATCCATAGTGCCGGCACACCTTTGTGGGAAATCCAGGAGAAGGTCCGCTCAGGGGATATCGTTACGGAGATAATCCGTCCCTATGATTACCCGACAAGGCTTTTATTTGCCGATTTGGGCAGCATTGCTTTTTATTTTCTAACGGCCATCTTTCCTTTATATTCAGTCATCTTTTTAATATTCCGGCCTCTAATCCCGACTTCACCGGAACAATGGTTTCTGTTTTTCCTTTCCGTTGTTTTAGGCTATTTAATACGCTATTTTATTGAGTTGACTTTTGGCCTTTTTACTTTCTGGCTGATAGAGACCGGCGGAGTAGAAGATATATTTTATTTTGCCATTTCTCTCTTTTCAGGGGCAACCATACCCCTGTGGTTTTTCCCCGGTTGGCTAAATACTCTGGCCCGGTATTTGCCTTTTCAGGGTATTTATTTTGTCCCTAATGCCATCTTTGTCGGGGAGCTGGGGGGAACGGAACTGTTCTCCGCCCTGACTGTGCAGCTTTTTTGGGTAGCAGTATCCTTTTTGATTTTAAGGTTTGTCTGGTATAAGGCCGGGAAAAAAATCGTGGGCCAGGGGGGATAAAGGTGGCCAGGTCTATATATAACGCCCTGCGCATTTACTGGTACATGGTGGAAGCCAGTATTAGAGCCCAGATGCAGTACAGCTATGCTTTTATTATGAACATCCTGGGCTGGATGATGCATTATACAGGGATGGCCATAACCATGTGGGTTTTGCTTTATTCCTTCCAGGCCCTTAACGGCTGGGTTTATTGGGAACTGATTTTTCTATTTGCCCTTTCGGTACTATCCTGGAGTATCTGTACCATATTTTTCTTTCATTTTCGCAAACTGGATGTTCATATCGTTCAAGGAACCTTTGACCGGTTTCTGGTCAGGCCCATAAGCCCCTTTTTTCATTTCATGGCCTTGAAATTTGATGTCGGTGCCCTGGGCCAGCTGTTTTTCAGTATAGGGGCCTTTATATTAGCTTACATTAAACTTTCTTTGCATTGGTCTTGGGCAGAGTGGCTGGTGTTTTTGGGAGCGGTAATAGGAGGCACTCTCATTCAGGGCGGTATGCTGGTTTTGATTTCAACCATTGCTTTTTATACTACCCGTTCGGAAAGGGTTTTCTGGGTATTGATTTTCCCCTTTAGAAACCTGATAAACTATCCTTTAACCATTTTTCCCAAAGCCATGCAAATGTTTATTACTTTCGTCCTGCCTTTTGCCTTTGTTAACTATTTGCCGGCTTTAATTCTCCTGGATAAGGCTGATCCCGTCTTCCCTGGATTTTGGGGAAGTTTGAGCATCTTTGTCGGCATCCTTTTCTTTTGGTTTTCTTATCGGGTTTGGCAAAAGGGAGTTGACCGGTATAACAGCACCGGGTCTTAGAGGAAAGGGGTAGAAAATGATTACCGTTAAAAATATCAGCAAAATTTTTTATATAAACAAAAGACAAGAGGGAATGTTGGGCGCCATTCGCAGCATGTTTTTCAGGGAATATATTGAAAAGATTGCCGTCAATGATATCTCTTTTTCCATTTCCCCGGGGGAAATAGTGGGTTATATCGGGCCTAACGGCGCGGGAAAATCTACCACCATAAAGATGCTGACAGGGATTCTGGTGCCTACTTCGGGGGAAATCAGGGTTAACGGCGTTATTCCCTACCGGGAGAGACAAAAAAATGCCCGGCAGATTGGCGTGGTTTTCGGGCAGAGAACCCAACTGTGGGGGGATTTGCCCACTGTAGATTCCTTTGAGCTTTTAAAGCAAATCTATCAAATTCCGGAAAAAAAATACCGCAAAAACCTGGAAACCTTTACCGAAATCCTGGGGTTGGATGAATTTTTAAATACTCCGGTGCGGCAGTTGTCCTTGGGACAAAGAATGCGGGCCGATATAGCGGCATCCCTCTTACACGATCCCGCCGTTCTTTTTTTGGACGAGCCCACCATCGGGCTGGATGTGGTAGCCAAAGACCGCATGCGGAAATTTATCCGGGAAGTCAATAAAGAACGGGGCGTTACCGTAATCCTCACTACCCATGATATGTCCGACATAGAGAAGCTTTGTAAAAGGATGATTTTGATTGACAAAGGGAAAATCATGTATGACGGAGAGTTGGCTAAAATTAAGGAGGTATTCGGCAGGGACAGGATTCTAACCATAGATTTTGAAGGTGACGTGCCATTTTTGGAAAAAGGTGTCCAGCTTATCCGGTCCGAAGGCAACCGGAAGTGGTTAAAATTTAATCTGGAGGAAATAAGTACGGCCCAGCTTTTGGCGGAAATAGCCAAAAAAAATGAGATCAAGGATTTTATTATCCAGGAACCGGAAATTGATTACATCATCCGGAAAATATACGAGCGGGGGCTTTAGAATGATTGTTATTAATAATTTGGGCAAGGATTTTGACACCGGCTTTTCCTTAAAAGATATTAACCTGGTTATTGAAACAGGGGAAAAAATAAAAATTTTCGGGCCCAATGGGGCCGGTAAGACTACTTTTTTAAGAATTTTGGCCTGCTTGTCCAAGCCGTCCCGGGGGTCCTTCACCATTTTCGGGTATCCCCATACGGAAAGGATAGAGATTTTAAAAAGAATAGGGTTAACGGCCCCATCAGGCCATTTTTATGAACTTCTGACGGTTTACCAAAATCTTGAGTTCTATGGGAAAATGTATGGTTTGTCCCGGCAAGAACTGGGCGAAAGAATAAAGGGGTTGCTGAAACAATTTAATTTAAGTGAGAAGGAAAATACAAAAGTTAATCAGCTTTCCAAAGGTATGAAGCAGCGTTTGGCCATTATTAAAGCATTATTGCATGATCCCCCAATTCTTCTCTTGGACGAACCTTTTTCGGGCCTTGATCTTGATTCGGCCAATTCCCTAAAAAACTATTTGAATTCTCTTACAGATAAGACTATTATCACGGCAACCCACGATTTCGATTGGGAAGAAGGAGAAAAGAACAGGATAATAATTTTTGACAATGGTGCCGTGGTTTTTGACGGGGTTTGGTCTGAGGGCGGCCATAGTTTTAAGGCCTTTTATAAAAAGGTGGTGGGGAAATGATCCGGAAAGCCTTAGCCCTGGCCTATAAGGATTTTCAGATGGAGGCAGGAAAAAGAACCCTTTTTACATCATTGCTTTTTTTCTCGTTCATGTTGATTTTTTTGGCCAGCTTCACCCTGACCGTTTACCCTGAGGTAAAGGCGGCATTAAGCGGTTTAATCTACTGGCTGGTATTAATATCCATTGCCTTTCAGGTTTTAAACAGATCCCTTGCTTCCGAAGAAGATTTCGGGTGCTGGGATGCCCTTTGCTTGTGTCCCATCTCTCCCCGGGTGATTTATCTTGGCAAATTTATTTATAACATTTTGCTTCTTATTATTATTGAACTAATAACATTTCCTGCGTTCGTTGTTTTTTTAAATTTGAAACCAACCTCTTTCTGTATGTTGATACCGATTTTTCTTGCTTCGGTAGGCTTTGTGGGAGTTGGGCTGTTGTTTGCCCTGTTTTCCCTGAAAACAGCGGGACGGGAATTAGCAATACAAGTAACTGTTTTACCTATTCTTCTGCCCGCTTTATTTATTGGATTGAAAGCCACTTTGCTTTTAGCGGCAGGTGCTAATATATCAGATATTTGGAAATTGCTCCTTTTTCTTGTTCTTTACGATTTACTTTTTATCACTATCGCCTGTCTGGTTTTTGATACAACCCTTGTTGATTGAGCATTTGATAAAACCTAAAATGCCGGGGTTTAGAATAAGTGCTAGCCCCGGTTATTTTTTTATAAATAGTACTTTGACAGACAAAGTAATATGATATAAAATGTATTACAGGAGGTGAAATAATGTTTAGCACAATATCAACGGATCTTATCCGCGGACATACCGATACCATTATTTTGAACATACTTCGTCAAGGTGACAGCTATGGTTATGAAATTTATAAAAAAATAATTGAACTGAGCGAGAATAAATATGAATTAAAAGAAGCAACTTTGTATACCGCTTTTCGCCGTCTGGAGCAAGGAGGTTATATTGTCTCTTACTGGGGTGATGAGACCCAAGGCGGCAGACGGAAATACTACCGCATTACCCATGAGGGGAAAAAGCTCTATGAACAAAACGAGAGGGATTGGGATTTTGCCAAAGATGTACTGGATAAATTAATTAAAGGAGGTCTTGGGAATGGTCAGAAATAATGGTGCTTTGGATAAAAAGATAAAAACCTTTCTCGATAACACATTTTCCGGCGTAGGACCAAGCCAGCAGCTTTTTGAGCTGAAAGAAGAGTTGGCTATCAACTTAAAAGAAAAAATAAGGGATTTTATGGCCAAAGGTATGGAAGAAGAACAGGCCTATAAAGAAGCAGTGATCTCACTGGGAGATTTGAGCGGACTGGTTGACGATATGCGGCGTATCGGGCAGGATACAACCCGGCAGGCCGTATACTCTACCATGACGGCCCGGATTTCTCTGGCAGGCATAATTGCCGGGTCCCTTTTAATCTTATTCGGAATTTTTACGGTGACCATGTTGTATTTTATGAATGTACCGGAAATAGCTGTTTCCGGACCCGGGATATTCATTGTCGCAGGGGGCGCCGTGTTAACTTACAGTATTTTAACCCGGGAAACCCGTAAAAAATATGCCATGAACAAAATCAGGGCTGTTTTCTATGCGTTATCAATAGGATTAATGCTTTTTGGATTTTTTACGGCGGTAACTTCCCGTTTTGCAACGGGAGAAACCTATGTTGCCATTGCTTCTTTGATGGTTTTCTTTTTAGCCGGTTTTGGATTATTCCTGTTTCTTATTCTTACCGGGAGCAATCGGAGAAAAGAGGTATAATTTGGTTAGCCAATAATTTTTTTTGGAGGAAAGAGTAATGGAAAAATTAAATAAGCGAAATATTATTAGAGGTCTTTTTCTGCTTTTATTCGTTATTCTTTGGCTGACCGGAAAGGCCCAGATCTGGGGGCAGGCTCTTCTTTTCGGCCTTTTGGTTGTTCCTCTTTGGGGGAGATTGTACTGCGGTTATTTGTGTCCTATCTCAACTACTGTTGATATTCTCGGGAACATTAAATCACCTCGGCCTTTAAAGGAAAATCTTAAAAAAGTATTTTTTAATAATAAGTTTAGAACCTTAATCTTTTTGGCTTCAGTGGCTTTATTGATTATCACAATTAAAGAAAGTTTTCCTGTTCCATTTTTTGTTTTATTAGTCCCCATAGGTGTGATTTTTACCTATTTATTCAGTGAAGCCGCCTGGCACAGAAATTGTTTCATAGGAACTATTTATAGCTGGCTGGGAGCTCTTTCCCGGAAGGGTTATATTATTCAAGATACTTTTTGTTCCGGTTGCGGCAGATGTGCAAAGGTTTGCCCTGCCGCTTGTTTGGAGATCAACTCTGCGTGCAAAAATATTGACAACAAACACTGTCTTATCTGCGGAAAATGTCAGGAAGCATGTCCTGAAAAAAATATTTTCTACAGCCGGTTAAAAAAAGGGGGAGGAAAAACAAAACCGACAGGGACTGCTTCCTTTAATCAGGAATAATTCTGCTGTTTACTTAAAAAGGGCTGTGGCAAGGGAACTGTTTTTCCCTTTGCTATAGCCCTTTTTGGAATCCTTTTATCAGATAGTCCATTGATTATGGATAATACCTACCAAAAACCATTTTTTCTCATGCTCTTCAAAAACCAAGCGGAGACTTTTCCAATCCATACCCTGGTATTCGGGATTAAAGCCGGGAAAATAATACTCGACAACAATTGGATTTTCATATGCTTCAAACTGGTTTTCCTGCATATTTCCTGTGCTTAATACCGTATTGTAGCCAATTTCTTCAGCATTAACAAAATCCTCGGAATAAATAAATTCCTCGTAATAACCTGCCGGTGTTAATTTGATTTCAAAGCCTGTCCCGTCATAAAAACCCCAAAGATACTCTTTATCATCTTTTAGGAAATTTTCAATTTCATCTTTAGTAAAGACAAGGTCATTCTCTAAAGAAACGTGGGTATAGGGAGTAAACCTAAGTCCTTTAGCGGGATGAACAAAATCAGCCAGTGATTTCATATTTTTATCATGGAGTGCCCGTATAACCTTTTCAGCAGTATCCTTAATTATTTCTTCGGCGATTTCCGGTTTTATAATTCCATCCTCAGTAAATTCGTATTCAACAATATTTTTTTCCTCATCGATTAATTCACCCTTTTCTTCGTTGCTCTGAATTTGACTGCATGCGGTAAAAGTCAGTACGAGAAAAAAACATAAAGCTATGATTGTTAATTTGTTTTTCAATTGATTACCTCCAATTAAATTTAATTATTTCCTTTTCAGGTGGTGTACCTTGGCTTTAGGTATTATCTTAATCTTGGAAAACCTTAAGTAAACTTACTTAATTATTATAATTAGACGAAATAAATTAATAAAGGTTCCTTTATAACAAATTTTTGTTCCGATTGGATATGCTTGAGTAAACAAAGATTTTATGGTAAAGTATTTCTTGAATAAAATAAAATCCTGAGGTGCCAAATGAGGAAAGTGTTTTTTAACTAAGCAAATTTAATAATTCTTAAAGTACTCAACTATACCCGGGCAAAAAAGCCTTTAAGTTGATATGGCTTTTTTTTGCGTAAATGGTCTTTTGTTTTTTTGGGTATGGAGTATTTTTAAGAAATGATAGTTAAAAAACACTGACAGGATTTTAATAATAAAGCTATTTTCTTCGTCTTTTAATACTGCAGCATTTCACCTGGGGGTGTTTGCTGCAGTTTTGTTTTTTAGCTGTCATTTCTTGACGTTAAAAAACAAGGGAGATGATTATTTTGGAGATAAATTTTGTTAATCTTACAAAAAGCTATCAAGGAAAAACCATTTTGGAAAATGTCAGCGGGAAGATTGCGGTACGGGATAAAATAGGCCTGGTGGGAGCCAATGGCATCGGCAAAACAACCCTGGCCAGGCTTTTGTCCGGCCGGGAGGGATATGATTCCGGGGAAATTGTTTTTTTACCCCGGACCCTAAAAACTTATTATGTTGAGCAGTATCCAAGTTTTTCACCAACGGTTTCCGTATATGAAGAGCTGTTGGAGGCAGCCTTGAATAATCCCCGGATAATAAAAAAAGATGCCGAAGGTTTAAGCAAAGAAATGCTGAGCAAGGTTGGTTTGGGAAAGGAAAAATGGAAACAAAGGGCGGCCAGCTTAAGCGGGGGAGAAAAAACCAAACTTTCATTATGCAAGGCAATGGTCAGCCATTTTGATTTTCTCATCCTTGACGAACCCACCAACCATCTGGACCTGAAAAGCTATGAATGGCTGGAGGAATATGTACAAAGCCTGGATAAACCAGTACTGATAATCTCCCACGACCGGTTTTTCTTGGATAAAACCGTCAATAAAATCTGGGAATTAACAAGTAGGGGTTTAAAGAAATATGACGGCAATTATACCCATTACAGGGTCCAAAAGGAGAGGGAACTAAAAAATCAGCTGAAAGAATATGAAAAACAGGAGGCAAAAATTCAAGACCTGAAAGAGGCCATGGGCCGGCTGAAGGGCTGGTATAACCAAGCCCATAAGGAAGCGGGACAAAACGATTTCTACCGTTCCAAAGCCAAAAAACACGCCAAAGTTTTAAAAGCCAAAGAAAGGCAGTTGGAAAGGATTGAAAAGAATAAATTGGAGAAACCGGAGAAAACGGTGTCCCCTGCTTTTGAAGTTATCAATAAAAGCATTATCGGGCAAAAATTTCCCCCTTTTCTTATCCAGGGCCGAAACCTTTCCAAAAGCTTTGGTGAAAAAACAGTCTTTGCCGATCTCTCCTTTGATATTAAGCGAAAAGATAAGGTGGCCTTGATTGGACCCAACGGAGTGGGCAAGTCTACCCTGTTAAAAATAATCTGTGGTATTGATAAAGACTTTCGGGGCCGGGTTATAATCAACCCTTCGGTTAAATTGGGGTATTTTGCCCAGGAATTGGATAACTTGCGGCCGGAGAAAACGATACTGGACAATTGCCTTATGGAAGATACTAACGTCAATGAAGCCCGGCTTTCATTGGCCTCCCTGCGTTTTCGGGGTGATGACGTTTATAAAAAAGTGGCCGATTTAAGCATGGGTGAAAAAGGAAGGGTGGCTTTTGCCAAGTTGGTGTTGTCGGGGGCTAACTTCCTGGTTTTAGACGAGCTTACCAATTATATGGACATTCAATCCCAGGAAAAGATTGAAGCCGTTTTGGAAGAATTTGAAGGAAGTATTTTATTCGTATCCCATGACCGCTATTTTATTAAACGGCTGGCCGGAAAGATTTTTGTGCTGGAGAACCAAAAACTGACCTGCTATGACGGTGATTATGAGTTTTATTTAAAAAAGATAAAAGAGCAGTCGACTAAAGCCATGATTGGTTCCGATTATGCTCTGATAAATGATAACATTCAAAGACTGGAAGTGGAGCTGGCTTTTTTAAGCGGCAAACTTAATGAATCTCTGGAGGAAGAAGAGAAAGCAGTTCTGAATGAAAAATTTCTCGCTACGGCCCGGGAATTAAACAGGTATAAAAAGCTTTTGGCCCAGTTAAAGGAATAAAATAAATGATAGTAAATGAAAGAAAGCCAAAAAAGGGCTAAACCGATTTAAAACCTCCCAAGGGTGACTTAGGGAGGTTTTTTTATCTTGGACTTTTTAAAGAGAAAGGACTATCCTTAGGATTTGGATGTTTATTTTAGTTTTTAAATATTAGATTATAAGTTTTGGGAGTCTGGAATAGATGATGCAGAAAATACATGAAGTTTTTAAGAAAGAACCGGTCTTTGGTATTTCTCTCCTTTTGGCGGTTGCAACTCAGGTTTTTGTGCCGGTAAATCCCGGGGTTATTGATTGGAAAGTAATAATTACTCATTTTAATTTAATGGCAGTCATTGTTGCCCTGGAAAAATATAAAGTCTTAGACAATATTTCCAGGGGTTTAATCGGCAGGTTCGACAACCTCCGCTATTTAAGCATGGGTTTAATCATTCTTACCGGGGTCTCGGCAATGCTGGTCACCAATGATGTGGCCTTGCTTACTTTGATACCGGTAACTCTGATGATCGGCAAAAGATGTAATTTCAATCCCGCATGGCTGGTTATCCTGCAGACACTGGCCGCCAATTTGGGCAGCAGCCTTACCCCTATGGGAAACCCTCAAAACCTTTTTTTGTATGAATATTATCATCTGGGAGCCTGGGAATTTATAAAGCTGTTGTTTCCCTTGGTTTTGGCAGGCTTAATTTTCAGTCTGGTCTTAGCCTTTAAGGTACCCCAAATCCCCATAACCTACCGGGATGAGGAGCAAAAAGATATTACATCGTCCAAAAGATCAATATTTTATTTGGTATTTTTTATGGTCACCATTTTGTCCATTTTCCGTTTGATCGATTACAGGCTGATGTTTGTCTGCACCCTTTTGGTTATTTTTATTCTGGACAGGGATTTGTTTTTAAAGATTGACTATTACCTCTTAGGGACCTTTGGGGCATTCTTTGTTTTTGTCGGCAATCTGACCCAAATCTTTAATGACATAAATAATGTGATAAATATGCTGATGGCCGGAAACGGGCATACCTTTTTTCTTGGGGTGGTTTTTTCCCAGTTGATCAGTAACGTTCCGGCGGCCATTCTCTTGGCCAATTTTTCCGGGCAATATCAGGAATTATTATGGGGAGTCAATATAGGGGGTATGGGGACACTGGTAGCCTCTTTGGCCAGTCTTATTTCTTATAAGCTTTATACCAAAGATTATTCGGCCAAGGATTATCTGATTAAGTTTCATATTGTTAATTTTGCGGGGTTGATATTTTTCAGCTCTATTTCCGGTTTATTGTTTTTAAAATAAGCAAAGGGTCGCTCAGCTTGTTGACAAACCATATTTATTATCAACGAAAAGCTAGCTCAAACACTTTTAAGGAATGAACTCGGTGGCTTCGGGAATTATCAAAACTCCCCGGCACTTAATTGAAAATATAGTTACGTTCTTAATTATTCTTTTATTTATATTTATT
>JAAXZE010000001.1 GCA_012720075.1 Clostridia bacterium | reverse complement strand
ATATTAAGGTCAAAATATTATATTTGGTAAACTACCTGCTAAATTCATTTAATAAATGGTCTTTCTCCAGGTATTTCACCAAAAAATCCCTGTCGGCGCCTTTAAAAATCACTTCTTTAAATAAATAAGCAAAATGCATACAGGTATAATTTCTAACCAGAGAAGGGTCTACCTGATCTTTTAATTCCTCCTCCAGTCTCACCAAAGTCTCTAATTCTTTCACCCTGCAAGGTTTTACTTGACGATTAACAGCCGATCCGGTTCTTTTCACATAATAAAAATAATCTTCCGCCGTGTAATAAATGCTTGTGCACTTGGCCATGCACCTCAATTGAAAATCTTGGTCTTCTGCATATTTGATACCTTCCTTAAACCTTATTGCATTCTCCAGTAATATTTCTCGTTTGATCAAAAATGAACCCATCCGTTGACTGATTTCCTTCCGTAAATACAGTTTTAAAAACTCTTGTCCACTAAAAATATTCTTATCGTAACGTTTTGTAGAATAGGACCTGATGATTTGCCGGTTTTTTCCCGAAACTATTTTAAATCCATAGGAAAACATGTCGATTGGCAGGCTATTAAATGCCTTAAAGGCATTTTCCAGCAAATCCTTGCGTATTAAATCATCGCCGTCTAAAAACAAAATATATTGGCCCGTTGCTTTATCAATGCCTGTATTTCTCGCCGCCGATACTCCCCCATTGGGCTGGGAATAGACTTTCACTCTTGAATCCCGTTCTTTATAAAGTTGACAAATTTTTAAAGTTTGATCGGTAGAGCCGTCGTCAATAATAACTACTTCAAAGTCCCTATATGTTTGGCTCAAGACACTGTCTAACGTTTCCCCAAGATAATCTTCCATATTGTAACAGGGGATAATGATGCTGACTTTTGGCAAAAGGGCCTTTGCTAAACTCATCTCACTCACTTTCTTTCTTATTTGCTTGCCCGAGAATATTTAACTTACCAAATATTTCTTTACACAACAAAATTAAAATAAACCACGGTTCAATTAAGTATCTTTTCCAAACATGTCTTGGCTCCGTTATGAGCCGATAAAACCAGTCCAAACCTATTCTTCCCATCCAGCGGGGCGGGGTCCCAAGCTCTCCGGCAACCAAATCCAGACATGCTCCTGCAGTCAGGATAACATTGGCCTTTATGTCATCGTAATTGTCAAGAATCCAGAATTCCTGTCTCGGCATCCCCATACCCACCAGCAAAATATGGGGTTGATACTCATTAATTCCCTCCAACACTTTATTATTCTCTTCACTACCCGGTGTCGGATCAAAATACCCGTGAGCCACTTCTAATTTAAGGCCTTCTATTTTGGCTATTAAAATATTGCCGGCTTTAGCCGCTACTTCAGGTTTGGCGCCTAAAAAAAATACCCTATAATCCTTCTCTTTTGCTTCCATTAACAATGGATAAATCCAATCGGAATATGTTATTCTGTGTTTTCTCTCAAGCTTTGCCCCTAATAACCTGCCTAAAAAAACAATGGACATTCCGTCAATATGGGTATATTTAGCCTGAGCAAAAAAACGGCGCATTTTAGGGTTTTTATGATAGATATAAAGACTGTGCAGGTTATGGTTAGCAATAATACTCTTTTGCTTATTTTTAATTTCGGCCTCAATTTGCCTGTGAAGGCTTTCGATGGTAAAAGCATGGACTTTAATCCCTAGAAATTCATATTCCAAGCAGCTCATCGGCTAACTCTCCCATATTCATATTTTCCATACCAAATTTATCTTGGAGATAACAAAAATATTTAATAATTTTCTCAAGGAACCGAATATTTTCTTCTATGTTCAGGCCGAAATCATAAGGATGCCACCATAGATGATAAATCTCTTTATGCTGGGCGGCATAAGCCAGGTCAGATTTAATTCTATTAAGCTTTAACCAGTCCAGGCATTTATACTTTTTAGAATAAGGCCTTAAATGACGGCTGGAGGATATATCAAAAGGGAAATGGTCTTTTATATCTACAATTGAATAGGTGTTGTGCCCGAAAAGGGTACAATAATCATCGAAGAAACTCATAATCTCTAAAAAATATGCCCATCCTTTTTCTGCCATACTTTTCGAGCCGGCCTTGCCGGCACCAAGCCGGTACTGGCCGGACCGAGCCCAGGACCTGGCCCGGGAACGGGTATTGCCCCGATAACACTTAAAACCCAGCTCTTTACAAATTGGTAGATAAGCTTTATTAATCTGATTTCTGGGAAAAACTAAACTTTTTAATTTAATATCAAGCTTTTGGGCTGCTTTTATAACCGCCAGCAAATCTTGTCTGAAACAGTCTTCATCTTGTCCTCTTTCCAGAGAATAATAGTGTGAAAAGGTATGGCTTGCAATTTCTTGATGGGGATAACTTTTTATAAGCTTTATTAGGGACGGTGCATAATGGAAGGGGTCTTCCTTTTCGTTATTTCCAAGGTTATTAAAAAGATAATTATAGGGAGATAAATTGGCATTAACGTACTCAGGTTTCCTTTCCGGGAGACTTTCGATTAAATCTTGGTAGGTTTCAAAAAAAAGAAAGCCAACAATAGCCCAAGTGGCATGAATATTATACTTATGTAACAAGTCCAAAATGTAAGGTATTGCTAAACGGGCCCCGAGAAGGTTTTGTTTGAATTTTTCCAGAGGAATTTTATCTATGTTGCCCCAAAAGAGTTCAAAATCTAAAGAAATTACCAGAATGCCATTCTTTCCCATGCCCTTTCTCCTCTACCAAAGCCCACACTAATTATTCTGCTGTTTTAAATTCTTCAATGGGGCCTTGTTCTTTTTTCCGGCGTGAATAATTAAGGAAAATCGAAAAAGCAACATATAAAATCCAATAAATAGAACTGCGAACTAAAATAGTGCTCTCACTGGTATTAATAAAGATAAAGAATATTAAATAAATAAGGGGTAGCCGATTGAATGCCTTTGGATGTTCTCTTGCCAAAACAGTTGCTCTGACTAAATTGGTTAACAACGAAAGAGAAAAGATTATTACTCCGATGAGGCCGGTTTGCAGCCAAAGGTCAAGAAAACCGTTGTGAGCATCGGGTGGCGCCCAATAGACTGCTTCCCATACCTGCCGAGACGGTCCGTTTTTGCCTAACCAAAAAGCTGCATATCCATAGCCCAGCCAGAACCGCTCCTGAATTTTTTCCCAAACAGCCTCCCATAGAACTGTCCGGCCGGTTAAGGTAATGTCTCCCCCTATAAATAAAAGCACGGAATCAATATTCATCACCAGTTTGCTTAACAATAAAGACAAACTTAAAACCGCCAGAATAACACCAGGAACTGCAACAAAAATATGCAAATGCAATAGTTTGAATACCGGCAAAATTAATAACAGTATAAATAGTAAAACGACGGCTGTTTTAGATTTGGCAAAAAAAACCATACTTAAAAATACCACCAGCCAAATCCATAATGACGGACTATGTTTTTTACGACTTTCCCCCATTAAGATTAAAGTGCATACAACTCCTAAAACCATCAAGCGGCCTAGGGTATTTTTATGTAAATAAATTCCGCGCCAGGCTTCTTGATATTCTTGACCGTGCATTCCCAAAGACGGTATCAGAAAAACAAATACCAGACTAAAAAAGGCACAAACAGTGACAGCACAGTAAAGCAGCTTTAAAAATTCTTTTTGTGTGAACCTAACCGCCAGGTATACGCCAAAAAGTGTAGTCCCCAGGAGTATAATAAATTGCTTAACGGTCAGAAGGGGGTCCTGGGACCAGAACACCGTTGTTAAAACAAATACCATTAACACGCATTGCCATTTATCCTTCAATAATGCCCTAAAACATGTTTTTATTTTGGTTAGACATAAACATAGCACCACTAAACTTAATCCCATTGAAATAACGGCATTAAACCAATGAAAAACAGATGGATTAATGGCGGCTTCTTCCCTCAAAAGGGGTATTAAGGCTGAAGTGGACCTTATTAGTACCAAAATTACGGCTAGTTTTTCTATACTGCTTTTTTTAATCTTAAGTTTACCCAATCATTTTCACCGTCCAGGTCTTCCAGAGTTTTTTCCCACCCCCAGCCCGTGATAATAAAAACCTGCCTCTTCAAGTTCACTGCGGCTAAGAAAATTCCTGGCGTCCAAAATATACGGCGTTTTTAAAATTCTATACATTTCCCGCCAATTTAAGCTCTTAAACTCCTGCCAATGGGTTAATAAAAGTATACAATCGGCCATGTAGGCTACGTCTTCACCCTTGTTACAATAAACAATATCCAGATGGGGATTGAACCTCTTAAACATTTCCATACCTTGAGGATCAAAGACTCTGATTCTAGCCCCTAAACTCAGCAAATGGGGAATAATAAATTGGGCTTGAGTCCTACGGGCATCATCGGTATCCGGTTTAAAGGTCAGTCCCAGGATGCCTATGGTTTTTCCATTCAAACATCCTAAAAAGTTTACTATTTTCTCGACAACATAGCGATGCATAGCCCAATTGGCATCAATGGCGGCTTTAAGGATTGTTAATTCTTGGTTATACCTTTTACTTGTCAGGTATAGCTCAGAAGTATCTTTGGGAAAGCAAGTCCCCTGCCAACCGGGGGATACCTCCAAAAATTTTTCACCGATCCTGCTGTCAAGACCTATACCCTTAGCCACCTCTAATACATTAATACCTAATTTTTCACATAACATGGCTATTTCATTAATAAAGCTGACTTTAACCGCCAGAAAAGCATTGGCTGTATACTTAATCATCTCGGCTGTTTTAACGTCGGTCGAAAAATATATGGGGTATTTATCGGAAGCATACTGTTTTAAATAAAAATATTGGGCACTTAATTGAGAATAATTTTTTCTGGTAACTATAGGCTCATATAATTTTTTCATTATTTCTTCAGCAATTTGGTTATTAGTTCCCACAACAATTCTGTCGGGGAAAAATACATCCCGAAGGGCACTGCCTTCTCTAAGAAATTCGGGGTTGCTGACCACAGCAAAGTCTTTATCCGGTTTTAATCCTGATGCTTCAGCAATTATGGCGAAAACAACATCCCCTGTACCCACAGGGACAGTAGATTTATTTACTATTACTGTAAATTTGGTTTTGTTAATATTTCTGCCGATTTCAAAGGCGGCTTTTTTTACCCGGGATAAATCAGCAGAGCCGTCCGATGCCGTAGGTGTCTCTACACAAATAAAAATTATGTCGGCTTCTTTTATGCAATCATATTCTGTAGTTGCAAAGAGCATATTTCCTATTGTTTGTTTTATTAATTGCTCAATTCCAGGTTCATAAATGGGCGCTTTACCACTATTTAAAAGGTTTATCTTTTCCTCATTAATATCAACTATGGTAGTTTTTGTACCCAAAACCGCAAAGGACACTGCGGTAACACAGCCCACATAACCGCCGCCAATACACACTACATTCATTTTTTTCCATCCTTTTCTAAATGCTCTTAATGCTTAATTAACAAAACCATAAAATAAAACACTCTCAATTCTCCATTCTCCACTCTCAATTCTCCACTCTCAATTCTCCATTCTTACTAATCCCCATTTTTTCTTTATAAACTCTGATGGTTTCCCTTAAGCCTTTTTCCAGATCTATGACAGGATACCACCCTAAAATTCTTTTAGCTTTGTCAATAGCCGGCCTGCGAATTTTGGGGTCATTCTCCGGTAATTCTTTAAAGATTATCCGGCTGTCGGAAACAGCCAGCTTTTTTATCAAATAGGCCAAATCAATTATTTTGTATTCCTGAGGATTCCCGATATTGATAATCTGGCCGTTAGCCTCTTCTTTCTCCATCATTAATAGCAAAGCTTTTATTGTATCATCCACATAACAAAAGGAACGGGTTTGGCTCCCATCGCCATATACGGTAATATCTTTGCTTTGAATAGCCTGGACAACAAAATTGGATATTACCCTGCCATCATCGTTTCTTAAGCCCGCTGAATATGTATTAAAGATGCGGGCTACCTTTACAGGTATTTGATATAGCCGGTAATACTCATAGCAAAGGACTTCCCCCAAACGTTTGGATTCATCATAACAGGCCCTGGGACCCCAGGTGTTTACATTACCCCGGTATTGTTCCGTTTGGGGATTTAATTCAGGATCGCCATAAACTTCACTGGTACTGGTATAAAGTACTTTGGCCCTATTCCTTTTGGCTAATTCCAGCATGTTCCAGGTACCCAAGGTATTAACGGCAATGGTTTCCAAAGGAAAAGCCTGATAAAATTTAGGAGAAGCCGGAGAGGCCAAATGGTAGATTTCCTCCACACCTTTAAACTCCCGATGCCCGATTATTTCTTTTTGAGACACATCGGCATGGATGAAGGAAAAGTTGTTATTATTAAATGCCTCCTCCAAATTGCTTAATAACCCTGTAGAAAGGTTATCTACACCTATGACGAAATTGTTTTTTTCCTTTACCAGTTCTCTAACCAAATGGGACCCCAAAAACCCCGCAGCACCGGTGACTATTATTTTTTTCGGCATAATAACCTCCTTTTAATTAGCTCCCTTGCCCGAGATTACCGCCGGAAGAGTTAAAAATAGAATTTTCCAATCCAACCAAAAAGACCAGTTATCAATGTAGTGCATATCCATTTTCATCCATTCCTCAAAATCTACAAGATTTCGTCCCGAGATTTGCCAGATACAGGTTATTCCCGGCTTAACACTGGACCTTTTAGAGGAGATATGAGGTTCAATTTTTGCCGCTTCTTCCACGGGAAGAGGTCTAGGTCCTATTAAGCTCATTTCGCCCTTAAATACATTTATTAGTTGGGGTAATTCGTCAATACTTGTTTTTCGGATAAAACGGCCAACCTTTGTTACCCGCGGGTCGTTCTTAATTTTAAAAACCGGACCTGACATTTCGTTAAAGTTCATAAGTGAAGCCTTTAACTGCTCGGCTTCGGGTACCATGGATCTAAATTTGTATAAAGTAAATACCTTTCCGTTCAAACCTACCCGCTTTTGTTTGAATATTACCGGTCCCCCCGGGCTGTCTATTTTAATCAAAACGGCAATTAAAAGCATCAAGGGACTCAGAATTATTAATGCCAGTCCGGAAATTACAATATCGAATATTCTTTTACTGAATTTTCCTAACATTCTTTTCCTCCCCAGCCAGACAACAAAAGCCGGTTTTTTCTGCTCTTTATGATTAGTCAAACATCTATTAATAAATATATTGGGCTCTGTAATTTTATGCTTTTAACATAAAAATTATTTCCAGTTTTTTCATGAGGTCTTTTAATTGCCCATAAAAAAAGATTCAGCTGCAATTTAGGACAACTGAATCTTTACCCTACGGTATTTATATAGTCTCTTTAGCAAATTAGAGGTTATTCAACCTTGATTTGAAAAGCTTTTTATTGTTTTCCTGCCTGCTTCTATGGCCAGTTTTACCTGCTCCGGCGCCGGTCCTCCCGGAATATTTCGTTTATTGACACAGGTATAAACGGAGATCTCTTGGTAAACGTCTTCTTTAATTAAAGGGCTGAAACCTTGTAATTCCTCTAAAGTGAGGTCATCCAAACTTGTATTTTTACTTAAACAGTAGGCAACCAGTTTACCTACTACTTCATGGGCGTCCCGGAAAGGCAGGCCTTTCTTGACTAAATAATCGGCCAAATCTGTAGCATTGGTAAAACCACCCTTGGAAGCGGCCAGCATATTTTCTTTATTGACCTTCATTGTCGCCAGCATGGGTGAGAAGACCAATAAAGATTTTTTCAAAGTATCAACGGTATCAAAAAGCCCTTCTTTATCCTCCTGCATATCTTTGTTATAAGCCAGAGGCAAGCCCTTCATAACGGTAAGGATAGCCATGAGGTTGCCGTAAACCCTACCCGTTTTACCCCGGACCAGTTCGGCCACATCGGGATTTTTCTTCTGAGGCATGATACTGGAGCCGGTACTGTAGGCATCATCCAGGTCAATAAACTGCACCTCCTGGCTTGACCAGAAAATCAGTTCTTCACAAAAACGGCTTAAATGCATCATGATTATTGAAGCGCAGGAAGTAAACTCGATGACATAATCCCGGTCACTTACCCCATCCAGAGAATTCATGGTTATGCCGGCAAAACCCAGTTCTTGGGCAACCTGTTCCCTATTTAAAGGGAAAGTAGTTCCTGCTAGAGCTCCGGAACCTAATGGCGAATAATTGAGTCGCTTGCAGCAATCGGCCAGCCGTTCTCTATCCCTCACAAACATTTGGAAGTAAGCCATTAAATGATGGGCAAAAGTTATAGGCTGAGCCCTCTGCAAATGGGTATATCCCGGCATTACCGTTTCCAGGTGTTTTTCCGCCAAATCCAGGAGGGTGTTTAACAGTTCCTGCAATAAACCCTGAATAGTTTCTATCTCAGCCCGTAAATACAATCGAGTATCCAGTGCCACCTGGTCATTACGGCTTCTGCCGGTATGGAGCTTTTTCCCGGTATCCCCTATTTTTTTTATGAGCAGGACTTCCACGTTCATATGGATATCTTCTGCCGACAGGTCAAATTCTACCTGTCCGGCTTCAATTTCCTCCAATATCTCCTCTAACCCTTCAATGATTTTCCGGGAATCTTCTTTGGGAATGATTCCGGCATCACCCAGCATCCGGGCATGGGCAATACTTCCTTGGATATCCCAGTAATAAAGCCGTTTATCAAAAGAAATGGAGGAATGAAAGTCCTCCACCAATTTATCGGTATTTTTACTAAACCTTCCACCCCATAGTTTTTTCATCTTAAAAAACCCCTTAATCAGTTACTGGTGACTAGTGACTGGTAGTGGCAGTAGGCCACTATATAAGTCGATAGTCAATAGTCATAATCGATTAAAATTGTGTCATCGTGACACCGTGACATAGTAGTCTACTTGGTTGATGTCTTGGGATGCATCACATAAATGGAATATTCCCTGACGCATCTGATATCAGGTGTAGCTTAAAGGATGTAACTTACAAGATATCGTCAGAAAAATGCTGACCCTAAGGCTAGTCCCAAAGACGTCATGCAGACCAAAAAAATCCACTCTTTAGCCGTCATGCTGACCTGCAGATTTAACCCACAAGCCGTCATACCGACCCAAAATCTAGCGTAGGAGACGTCACTCCGCCATGCAGATTAACCCGTGAGCCGTCACACCGACCTGAAGTCTTACCCAATAGACGTCACTCCGACCCAAAAATTAACCCACAAGCCTCAGACCTACTTATGTTTCTTCATCATAATAGCCCGCACCTTTAACGGTAAACCGAACAAATTAATAAACCCTTCGGCGTCCTTTTGGTTATATACCTGGTCTTCACCAAAGGTTACGAATTCCAGGTTATACAATGAATACGGCGATTTAGCGCCGGCCGGCATGCAGTTACCTTTATAAAGCCTCATTCTCACCGTTCCGGTAACGGTTTCCTGGGTAGAATTTATAAAGGCATCCAGCGCTTCTTTTAAAGGTGTATACCAAAGGCCGTCATACACCAGTTGGGAGTATTTAATGCCGATAATATTTTTGTATTCCATGGTTGCCCTGTCCAGAGTTAAGGCTTCCAGTTCTTTATGGGCGTTATGCAATAAGGTTCCACCTGGGGTTTCATAAACTCCCCGGGATTTCATCCCCACCAGGCGGTTTTCAACCATATCGATAATACCTACACCATGTTTGGCGGCAATCTCGTTGGCCTTTTCCAAAAGTTGTACCGGTCCCAGCTTTTCGCCGTTAATAGCCACGGGAATACCCTTCTCAAACTCAATTTCAACGTATTCCCCTTCATCGGGGGCAGCTTCGGGATGGTTGCAAATCATATAGATATCTTTTTGAGGTTCATTCCAGGGATCTTCCAAATCAGCCCCTTCATGACTCAGGTGAAACATATTGCGGTCCATGCTGTAAGGCCGTTTCTTGGTAACAGGTACGGGAATCCCATGGGCTTCGGCGTAGTCAATGGCATCTTCCCGGGATTTAATATTCCATTCCCGCCAGGGAGCGATTATTTTCAAATCAGGATTTAAAGCCTTAACGGTCAACTCGAAACGAACCTGATCATTACCCTTGCCGGTTGCACCATGGGCTATGTACTCAGCGCCTTCTTGCTCAGCAATCTCAACTAGGCGTTTGGCGATTAACGGCCGGGCAAAAGATGTTCCCAACAGGTATTTTCCTTCGTACTTACATCCCGCTTTTAAAACGGGAAAAACAAAATCCCTGACAAACTCTTCTTTCAAATCTTCAATATAAATTTTACTGGCTCCCGATTTAATAGCCTTTTCTTTTAATGGCGCCAATTCTTCGCCTTGGCCAATATCAGCCGACATACAGATTACTTCTAAATCATAGTTTTCCTTAAGCCAGGGAATGATGATGGATGTATCCAGTCCTCCCGAATAGGCTAGTACTACTTTCTTTTTCATCATAATTACCTCCTAGTTATTGTGGCTAGTGACCGGGGACTTGAAAAAAATTGCTGTTTATTTAAACCGGCCCCTGCAGAACACACCGATGAACAAGGAAACCCCTGTTGCCATTCGACACAGGGGGCGTTTCCTTTTTTACGGGCGGCATGGAAACCGCCCCCTACCTTTCCAACATTCCAACCCGGCCATATCAAGAGCTTTACCTAAAGCAATGCTGCTAATATGGCTTTATGGGCATGCAACCTGTTTTCCGCTTCATCAAAAACTACCGATTGGGGTCCTTCCATAACCTCATGGGTTATTTCCTCACCGCGGTGAGCGGGAAGGCAGTGCATTACAATTGCCCCTTCAGAAGCCAACTTTAATATTTTATCATTAATCTGGAACCCCTGGAATTTATTTTTTCTTATTTCCGCTTCTTTTTCCTGACCCATACTGGCCCATACATCAGTATAGAGTACATCGGCCCCTTGTGCAACATCTTGGGGGCTGTTACTCAGTATAATTTTGCCTCCGCTTTCTTCGGCAAAAGTTTTAGCCATTTCAATTACTTCTTTTTTAGGCTCATAGCCTATCGGAGTAGCAACACGAACTTCCATGCCCAGCTTGGCCCCGCCAATCATTAATGAGTGAACCATGTTATTACCATCACCAATATAGGCCAGAATAATTCCTTCTAATTTGCCTTTATGTTCATAAATGGTCAGCATATCGGCCAAAGCCTGGGTAGGATGATAAAGATCGGTCAAACCGTTGATAACCGGAACTTGGGAGTAATAAGCCAGCTCTTCAACTTCTTTTTGTTCATATGTCCTGATCAAAATTCCGTCAACATAACGGGACAAGACCCTGGCTGTATCGGCGATTGGCTCACCCCTGCCCATTTGCAAATCCTGAGTGTTTAAAAATAGGCCCTGCCCACCAAGTTGGAACATGCCGGCTTCAAAAGAGACCCTTGTTCTGGTAGACGACTTTTGAAAAATCATAGCTAAAGTCTTTCCGGCCAAAATATCCTTTCTAATCCCCTGTTTATGGCAGCTTTTAAGCTCTATGGCTAAATTTATCAGAGCCAGTATTTCCTCTTTGGTGAAATCTTTTAAACTTAAAAAATCTCTACCTTTTAAGCTTTGCAACATCCTTTTTTCCTCCTAATTATTAATTTGAACTACTCCAGATTATGATATGTATAATTATACATTAAATAGTATATTCATGCAATAGCGATTGTTCAAATAAAAACACCCCACAGCAGCCAAACTATGAGGTGTTCCGCAACGGAGTTTTTTCTGTAGAACTGTAGGTACTGTAGCTTCTTTCGCAAAACATGGAGAACTTTATTTACTATCGACTATCGACTAAAAGGTTATACCCTTAACCTTAACCTCAGCCTAGCTGTCCCACATTTCCTCCACAACCACATGATACTCTTTGCCATTAATTCTAAGATTGTAGGTCATGGCAGGTTTGGTGATTTTGGGGGGTGGAGAAGGCAAAACAACGCCTTCTTTTAAAACTTTATAATATTCCTTAAGTATTTCATGGGCTTCTTCTATTTCCACCGGAACAAACCGGATGGTATCCCCCGGTTTGGCTTGAGCCATTAAACCGATATCCGGTGTGATGACCGTTGCGATTTTGGTGTAACCACCGGTAGTTTGGTGATCGGCCATCATTACAATGGGACTTCCGTGACCCGGGACCTGGATTGAACCTAAGGCAATACCATCAGAAATGATATCGGCTCCCTCTTTATGCTCAATTTTTGGTCCTTCTAAACGCAATCCCATCCGGTCCGCTTCATTAGTTACTTTATAGTCGGAATTTAAAAAGGTTTTAATTCCTTCTTGGGTAAAATAATCGTCCTGGGGTCCCAAAATAACCCTGACGGTATAGCTGTTGCCATAGATCGGCCGCAGTTTTTCCGGTAAATAAGCGCCACTAAGGGCTTTAAGTTTTATATCCCCTGAATTTATCTTTAAAATATCCCCCGCTTTTAATGCCCTGCCTTCAAAACCACCCAGGTTTCCTTTCAAATAAGTGGATTTGCTCCCCATTATAAGAGGGACTTGAAAACCGCCTGCTGCTGCCAGATAACTGCGGCAGCCCTTTTTTAATCCCCTAAAGGTTAAAACATCACCGGTCTTTACCATAAAGGATTGCCACATAGGGACCGGCGTCTCATTAACAACCGGAGAAAGATCGGCTCCGGTTATGGCAATCAAGGCTTCGCCGCTAAACTCCAATTCCGGTCCCATCATGGTTATCTCCAGAACGCCTTCACCGGGGTCATTTCCTACTAAAGCATTGGCTATCTGTAACGAAAAAGGGTCCATAGCTCCTGCAACGGGCATCCCAAATTGCTGATAGCCAACCCGGCCCATATCTTGAATGGTGGTCAAAAAACCGGGCTTGTTTACTTTTATTTCAGCCATTTAATTTTTCCCCTCCTTTGTCAAAAGAGGATAGGTTTCCGGCGTATACTTGTTTTCTTGGACCAAAGCCCCTATACGTTCATATTCTTCCTTGTCAACGGCTTTAAAGCGGATGTAATTGCCGGCTTGAAACAAGACAGGGGTTTCCCTTAGCGGGTCATATAGTTTTAAAGGTGTTCGACCGATAAGCTGCCATCCTCCGGGGCTTTCAATAGGGTAAATGCCCGTCTGACTGCCGGCTATACCCACCGAACCGGCCGGAATCTTGGTCCGGGGTGTTTTCAGTCTGGGTGTAGCAATTTTCTCCGACATTCCCCCCAGGTAGGTAAAACCGGGAGTAAAACCCAACATATAAAATAGATAATCGGCAGAGGTATGAATTTCAATTACTTCCTCGGGCGAAAGATTATTATGCCGGGCAACAAAATCAAGATCCGGTCCCATTTCACCGCCATATAAAACGGGAATAACCGATACTATTGGTTCCGGTAGTTTCAGGGAATCCAATCCTTCCTGAATTTCCTTTAATTGGCTGATTAAATCTTTTAAGGATATTTCCAGAGGTTCGTAAATGATCAATAGAGAACGATATGTGGGTATCAGTTCTTTAATGCCGGGTATTTTTTTTTGGCTGATGGCAGCCGTTGTCGCCCTGATTTTTTGATTTATTTTTTCATTGATTTCATTTCCAAATTCCATATTAAGCCCTTTGTCACCGGCCAAAAGAAACCTAGGTTCCGAGTACATCTTTTACCCTCCTAATAAATTTTCCCCAATCTTACCAGTTCTCCGCCATTTCACCTATTAACCCATTGTTTTCAACTTATGCATATTTCATATGGAAAGGAGGCCAAAAGCCTCCTTCCCATAACTTTAGAATAATTTTGCAATGCCTTGTAATGAAACAAATCCCGCATAGACAGCAAATATTACTACAAAAATACCGTAAATTAATAACCATTTGGGATGTTGGTAATCTCCAATAATATCTTTTCGGGTTGAAGCCCAGAGCATGGTTCCCAAAGTTACCGGCAATATTAAACCATTCAAAGCCCCGGCCAGAATTAAAAGCTTTACCGGCTGGCCAACGGAAATCAGGATTGCGGTAGAAGCAATAATGAAAGCAATAATGTATTTATTATAATGTTCATTGATATGATGATGCAAGGTTCTCAAGAAAGAAACGGAAGTATAGGCCGCACCTACAACGGAGGTTATAGCCGCCGACCACAAAACGATACCAAATATCTTATAGCCGATTTGCCCTGCCGCAATTTTAAAGGCTGAAGCCGGCGGGTTGGCCGGGTCCAGTTGAGCACCTGTTGCAACAACTCCCAAAACGGCAAGGAATAAGAATACTCTCATTAAAGATGCGATAACAATACCGTTAACAGCACCTTTGTTTACTTGATCTAAATTTTCTTTACCGGTAATTCCTGCATCAATTAAGCGGTGCCCGCCTGCGAAAGTGATATATCCTCCAACCGTTCCCCCCAAAAGGGTAACTATGGGCAAAAAGGGAACTTCGGTAGGGAGAAATGCTCTGAGTGCTGCTTCACCTACCGGGGGTTTAGTAGTTACAGCAACATAAATCGTCAGTAAAATCATAACTCCGCCGAGGATTTTGGCAAAGGTGTCCATGGCCTTTCCCATTTCTTTTTGTAAAAATATTATAATTGCGATTACGGCAGAAATGGCGGCCCCTATCTTCACATCAACACCGAAAATAACATTAAAACCCATGCCTGCGCCGCCCACGTTGCCAATGTTAAAAGCCAGACCGCCCAGTGCTACCAAAAAGGCGACAAAATAACCTAAGCCAGGTAAAATTTTGTTGGCAACATCCTGCCCCCGCAAACCCGATACCGAAATTACCCGCCAGACGTTTAGCTGGGCGCCTATATCCAGTACCACCGAAGCCAAAATAACAAAAGCAAAGTTAGCCAGATATTGCTCGGTAAAAACCGCCGTCTGAGTAAGAAATCCAGGACCGATTGCTGAAGTAGCCATCAAAAATGCTGCACCCAGGAGAGCAGACCTTTTTGCGGTACTTTTTAAATTGACATTTGGTTCTTGAGCCATTTCATATCCTCCTTTTTATTTTTATATTAAAGTAAAACCGGCATCAGCCAGTTTAAATCCCGTCCAATGCCGGTTTATACGTTAATACTAAACAGGATTTAAATGTAATTTTATATAAAATTTGCCAACGGCGTTATCTCTACACCGGCTTTAAGCAAAGCCTCCCGGATTTCTTCCACAAACTTTAACGCCTGGGGATTATCACCATGAACACAGATACTGTCGGCCTGGATATTGATTTCTTCCCCGGTAATAGCCGTTACTTTACCTTCTGTCACCATCTTAACAACTCTGGGAATGGCTGTTTCTTTGTCATGGATCACGGCTCCGGGAGTTCCTCTGGCTACCAAAGTGCCATCTGGGTTATAAGCCCGATCGGCAAATACTTCCTGGGCTACTCTCAAGCCTGTTTCATGTGCTGCCTCAACCATTTTGGAATTGGCCAGAGCCAAGAAAATTAGATCGGGATCAACCATTTTAATTCCTTGGGCAATAGCCCTGGCAATCTTGATATCCTTAGCCGCTGTATTATACAAAGCACCATGGGCTTTAACATGCTGTAACTTTTTACCTATACCTTTAGCAAAGGCCTGTAAAGCACCGACCTGGTAAACAACAAAAGCAGTTACTTCCTCGGCCGATAAAGCCATGTTACGCCGGCCGAAACCCTGCAGGTCAGGATAACCGGGATGGGCCCCAATACCTACATTACTATCTGCGGCCAGCTTTACCGTTTTACTCATTACCACCGGGTCACCGGCATGAAAGCCGCAGGCAATATTGGCTGAAGTGACATACTTAAGAACATTTTCATCATTACCAATTTGGTAAAGGCCAAAACTTTCGCCCAGGTCCGAATTTAAGTCTACTTTTATACCCATTGTATTTCTTCCTTTTTTTGTAATTATTTTCTTAATATTATACCTACCTTTCCAAAACTTCTCAATAGAAACAAATCATGAATTTTGTATACTTTGTTCGACAAAAAATAATTGTTTTTTTGGAAATAATTTATTGAAAATTTAGTTATTAATTATATTGTTATTTCCCGCTAAGATTCCTGCTCCTTATATGTTCTTGCCATATTTCTTCAACCAATCGGGGTTTATCAAACAGTTGAGCTGCGGTCAAGGCTAAGGTCTTTGTCGCCAGTTTCATGGTTTGCTCCCCTTCCATAGTCCCCGCCAGCCTGGTAAACTCCGGAGTGTGGGCGGCTATTTTTCCTTTGCCCAATTGGATAAAGGGATGAATAGAAGGAACCACCCAACTTACATTACCCATATCCATAGAGCCTATGATCTTTTGGGGCAATAAATCCATCTTTATTCCAAAAAGCTTGGCTTTTTCCTTAAAAACCTCCGCCAATTTGCGATTTGTTTGCATTGGTAAATACCGGGGTTCAAAATTATTTAATATCACTTTAGTGTTATTCTTCTTGGCCACCTTTTGAGCCATTTCTCGGAAATCATTGATGGTCTCCTGTAAAAGCTCTATAGTCTCCGCCCTCAAGTAAAATTTCCCCACTGCTTTTTCCGGAATTAAATTGGGGGTGACACCCCCAGAAGTTATAACGCCGTCTATCTGCCGCTTAGGATAATAAAGACTCTTATAGTTCTGGGCTTCCTGAAAAAAATTTACCAGTGCGACCAAGGGATTTCCTTCCTGCCCCCGGGAACTATGACCCTGAAAACCGATAAAAGTAACCTCCAAGGCCTCTAATGCCTGGGAAGCAATATTGAGCACAGTAGAATGGCCGGGGTGAAACATAAGGGCTATATCAATATTATCAAAAGCACCTTTTTCAACTAATTGGACCTTTGCTCCTGCAGTCTCTTCCGACGGTGTTCCTAAAACAATTAAAGAACCGGACCACCGTTCTTTTAGGGTGGCTAAAGCTATTGCCGCTCCAATACTGGCCCCGGCGATTAGGTGATGACCACAGCCATGGCCGATTTCCGGCAAAGCATCATACTCGGCCAAGAAACAAATTACAGGCTTCCCCTCATTGAATTGGGCCCGAAAGGCCGTCTGCAAACCGTATATGGGGCATTGAAAACTAAAGTTATACTTCACCAATAAATCTTTTATGCTTTGGACGGCTTTATATTCTTGGCCTCCCAGCTCCGGATTTTGGTAAATATATAAAGCTGTTCTCCAAATTTCCGGCCAAAGGTCATCAATGGTCCTTATTAGTTTGTCCTCCAGCAAAATAAGGCCTCCTTTTTTGATCTGACTTTATTTATATATGACTCCTGCCTAACAATTAGAACTAAAAAGGACCTTGGCTTTAAAAATATAGTTACTGCGGAGCCCCATGCCAAGAAATTTAATTAGTACCCTCCGTTACTGTGTTATAATAAAACCAGGACATTTTCGAGGTGATTTTCTTTGCTGAATCTTGACACCATAAAAAACAGAAAGGCCAGGCTCCTTGATGAAGATAAATACAAAAAATACGCGGTATTAGTTCCAATAGTCAATTACCACGGCCAGGAATGCCTGTTATTTGAAATCCGTTCTCAAAACCTAAAGGCTCAGCCGGGGGAAATCTGCTTTCCGGGAGGACGGGTGGAAAGCATAGATAATAATGAAGAAGAAGCGGCCGTAAGAGAAACCTGCGAGGAATTGGGTCTCCAAAAATCGGACTTGGAAGTCATTGGTCCTTTGGATATTCTTATTACTCCCTTTCAATTTATCATCACGCCTTTTGTGGCTCGATTATTTGATTATCAAAAAATCAAACCTAATAATGCCGAAGTTGAAAGGGTTTTTTATGTTCCGGTGGAATTCTTTTTAAATGCCGCACCTCAAACATATCTGAATCAAATAATAAATATTCCTCAACCCGTTTTTCCCTTGCATTTATTGCCTAACGGCCAAACTTACAATTGGAGGAAGGGGAGTTATCCCGTTTATTTATACCGGTATGAAGATTACACCATTTGGGGTATCACCGCCCGGATAATCAATAATTTTGTTGAAATAACTAAAGCCTAGGTTTTGCCAAAACCCAGGCTTTAGTTTGTTGACAAACCATATTTACTATCAACGAAAAACTAACCTAGGGTTTCTACACCTAGGCTTTTTTAATTACGTTCAAATTACTTATTGGAAAAATAGGGGTTTTACCCGCTCTTTTTTAGGTAATCCTGTAGACAACCGACTTTCAGCTTTTTACTGTTACGGCCGATATCAATGGTTTTTAAAAACGCCTCGGCGGTATCCAGGGAGGTAAAACAAGGTATTCTATACTCCGCGGCCAGTCTCCGGATATGAAAACCTTTAGTTGCCTGGCTCCTACCCAATTTGGGCGTATTGACTACCAGTTGAATTTCGCCCTTTTGTAAAAGCTTTTCAGGATGGGGCACATTGATTACATTAATACCTCGCCCTAATAGATATGCGGCGGTAGAGTTGGTAGCCATAATGTTAAAGCCTGCCTTACTTAAGCCCCGAACAATAGGCAAAGCCTCTTCATAATCCTTGGCAGCCAGCGATACCAGGACATTTCCCCTTAAAGGAAATTTAGCGCCCGTTCCGGTAATGGCTTTATATAAAGCTCCGGCAAAAGTGTAATCGATACCCAAAACCTCGCCGGTAGACTTCATTTCAGGTCCCAAAGAAGTATCGACCATGCTCAATTTTTCAAAGGAAAACACCGGGGCTTTAACGACTACATAGTCAGGCTCCGGCCACAGACCGGGAGCATAACCCAGTTCCGTAAAGGACTTGCCCAGCATAGCCCAAGTTGCCAGTTTAATCATAGGTACACCCGTAACTTTGGATAAAATAGGTACCGTCCTTGAGGCCCGGGGGTTTACCTCCAGGACAAAAACTCCTTCTCCTGCCACCACAAACTGGATATTAAAGACCCCCTTTATCTTTAAGGCCTTGCCGATTTTTTCGGTATAGTCCACAATCTTTTCCTTATCCTCTATACTTATGGTTTGGGTCGGGTAAACAGCCATACTGTCTCCCGAATGAACCCCTGCCCGTTCAATATGTTCCATTATTCCGGGGATCAGTATGTTTTCACCGTCACCTATAGCGTCTACTTCAACTTCTTTACCTTTTATATATTTGTCAATCAGTATGGGGTGTTTGGAAGAAATGTCCACAGCCGATTCCACATAATGGATTAATTCGTTCATATTATAAACCACCCGCATGGCCCTTCCGCCTAAGACATAGGAAGGCCGCACCAGAAGAGGAAAGCCCAATTCATTAGCAACAGCCTCTACCTGATCTACCCTTGTTACGGTTCTCCCCTTGGTCTGGGGGATTTTTAATTCATTCATCAACATTTCAAACTTTTCCCGGTCTTCGGCCGCGTCAATACTATCAACAGGAGTCCCCAGTATCGGCACACCTAAGGCATTTAACTGTTCGGCCAGGTTTATTGCCGTTTGCCCGCCAAACTGGACAATAACGCCCAAGGGTTTTTCCTGTTCAATAACGTTTAAAACGTCCTCCAAGGATAATGGTTCGAAATATAACCGGTCGGAGGTATCAAAGTCGGTACTGACCGTTTCCGGATTGTTATTTATGATAACGGCGTCATAGCCCGCTTCCTCCAAAGCCCATACGGCATGAACGGAAACATAATCAAATTCTATACCCTGTCCAATCCTGATAGGTCCACAGCCCAAAACCAATACTTTGGGTTTGGGGTTAAATTGAGCCTCATTTTCCGATTCATAGCAAGTATAATAATAAGGTGTTTGGGCCTCAAACTCCCCGGCACAGGTATCAACTATCTTATAAACCGGCTTAATATTGCCGTGACTTCTAATCCTGCGCACTTCTATAGGGTCTAAGCCTTTAAGTTTGGCAATCTGTTCATCGCTAAAGCCCATCCTTTTAGCCGAGAGTAAAAGGTCCTGGGTTAAACTTTGTTCCCGTAAATTTCTTTCCATGTTCACGATATTTCTGATTTTACTTAAGAAAAAAGTATCTATTTTGGTTAAGTCCGCTATTTCTTTGGTAGTCCAACTGCGGCGAAAGGCTTCGGCAATAGCAAAAAGTCTCTCGTCATCGGCATATTTCAGTTTGTTTTCCAGTTCCACATCGGTCCAACTGCCGCTGGATTTGAGGGTTAAGCCCACTACTCCCGTATCCAGGGAACGCACTGCCTTTAACAGAGCGCTTTCAATGGTCCGGCCGATAGCCATTACCTCGCCGGTAGCCTTCATCTGGGTCCCTAAAAGCCGGTTAGCCGTGGGAAATTTGTCAAAAGGCCACCGGGGTATTTTGGCTACTACATAATCAACACTGGGCTCAAAACAGGCCGTAGTTTTACCGGTTACCGGGTTTGTTATCTCATCAAGGTTATACCCGATGGCAATCTTCGTTGCCACCTTGGCTATAGGGTAACCGGTGGCTTTGGAGGCCAAAGCACTGGAACGGGAAACCCGGGGGTTTACCTCGATTACTACATATTTATTGCTTTTGGGGTCCAAGCCGAATTGAATATTGCAGCCCCCTTCCACCTCCAGTTTTCTAATGATCTTAATGGCTGCCGTCCTTAGCATTTGATATTCTTTGTCGCTCAAGGTTTGGGTGGGTGCAAAAACAATACTGTCGCCGGTATGAATGCCCATGGGGTCGAAGTTTTCCATGCTGCAAACAATGATGCAATTATCAGCCTTATCACGAATTACCTCGATTTCGATCTCCTTCCATCCGGCCACACTTTGTTCCAATAATACCTGACCAATGGGACTGGCATTTAAACCTAAGGAAACTATGGTTTCCAGTTCTTCCGGAGTATAGGCTATCCCGCCGCCGGTGCCCCCTAAGGTAAAAGCAGGACGAACAATGATGGGAAAACCGACCCGGTCGGCAAAAACATGGGCATCTATAATATCGGTAATAATGGTACTTTCCGGCAAAGGTTCACCCAATTCCTGCATGGTTGTTTTAAATTTTTCCCGGTCTTCGGATCTTCTAATGGCATCCAGTTTGGTTCCTAAAAGCTCTACGT
This sequence comes from Clostridia bacterium, assembly GCA_012720075.1. GTDB lineage: Bacteria > Bacillota > Peptococcia > Peptococcales > BICA1-8 > JAAXZE01. The sequence continues at coordinate 15,765 of JAAXZE010000001.1, read as the reverse complement.
CATATTTGGCCAGGACACCGCTTTCCGCCAGTTCCACCGCTAAATTCAGCCCCGTTTGGCCCCCTAAACCGGGGATAATCCCCTGGGGCCTCTCAATAGCTATTATTTTACTAACGGTTTCTAAATTTAAAGGTTCTATATATATGCGGTCGGCAATACTTTCATCGGTCATGATGGTTGCCGGATTGCTGTTAACCAGTACAACCTCCAGTCCTTCCTCCTTTAATGCTTTACAGGCCTGGGTACCGGCATAGTCAAATTCCGCAGCCTGCCCGATGATAATAGGACCGGAACCGATAACCATTACTTTACGCAAATCTTTTCTTTTTGGCATGCTTTAACCTCCTGGGTCCACTTAAGGATGCTCTCCGTTTTTTTAACCCGCTTTAGTTATAATTTCATAAAACCGGTTAAACAAATATTTTGATTCTTCCGGCCCTGGCTCAGCTTCAGGATGGTATTGGACGGAAAAAATCGGATAGTTTTTGTGCCTAATACCTTCAACGGTTCCGTCATTCAAACTTCTATGGGAAACATAGACATCTTTGGGCAGAGAAGCTTCATCCACCGCATAGCCATGGTTCTGAGAGGTGATATAAACCTTATTGGTCAATAAATCTTTAACGGGATGGTTTACTCCCCGGTGACCGAATTTCAATTTATAGGTATCGGCCCCTAAAGCCAAAGCTATCAACTGATGGCCCAAACAGATGCCGCAAACCGGTAATTTGCCTATTAGTTCTCTAACGGCAGCAATGGCATAGGGAACGTCTTTGGGGTCCCCCGGCCCATTGGACAGAAATATCCCGTTAGGATTTAAGGCTAATATTTCTTTTGCACCGGTAGTTGCAGGAACTTGATAGATATCAAAACCCTTCTTCAACAAATTTCTGAGGATACTTGTCTTTACTCCAAAATCCATGACCACCAGCCGGGGCCCTTCACCGGGCCAATGCCGGATTTCTTTTGTCGTGACTTCTTCTACCAGGTTTTGTGGCTTAAGGTTATTATTTGTTTGTTCTATACTGGAATTTACCTTAATAACTCCGCCCATAGTTCCCCTGGACCGGAGATGCCGGGTCAATGCCCTGGTATCAACTTCCTCTAAACCGATTATTTTATGGGCTACCAGAAAATTTTCCAGGCTTTCTTTGGCTCGCCAGTTACTATAGACACTGCTGCTTTCTCTGACGATAAAACCCTTAACATGGGGCTTAGATGATTGATTGTCTTCCCCATTTACTCCGTAATTGCCGATCAAAGGATAGGTCATCACCACTATTTGCCCGGCATAGGAAGGGTCGGTCAGGACCTCCTGATAACCAACCATCCCCGTATTAAAAACCACTTCCCCTTGGGTATCGCCCCGGTAGCCGAATACTTTACCGGGAAAGCATGCACCGTCTTCCAGTATCAATACTCCAGACATTTTTCCACCCCTATTTCAGATTAAGAGTCTGTACCGGGAATTAGGCGGAAAGGGCTTTAGAAAGCGCCTCCACCACTATATCTATTTCTTCTTTTGTTACCGTCAAGGGAGGAACAAAACGCAATACTTTTCCACCGACGGCATTAATAAAAACTCCCAATTCCAGACATTTTTCCACGATAGGCTGGGGATCTACCGCTAAATCACAACCAATCATTAAACCCAAGCCTTTTACTTTGGTAATTTGAGGATAATCCTTTTGCAGCTCGGTCAGTTTTTCTCTAAAGTACTCTCCTTTTTCCACTACGGTTTGGAGAAAATCAGAGTCAAACAGAACAGAGGTTGCCGCCAAAGCTGCAGCGGTAGCCAAGGGGTTACCCCCGAAAGTTGCCGCATGATCGCCGGGCACAAAGCTTTTAGCTACATGGGCTTTGGCCAGCATGGCACCGATAGGAAAGCCTCCGCCTAAGGCTTTGGCTAAGGTCAAAATATCAGGCGTTATACCAAAATTCTGATAGCCAAAGGCCTTACCCGTTCTACCCAAACCGGTCTGCACTTCATCAACTATTAACAACAGGTCGTGTTCCCTGCAAAGGGCCTCCACACCCTGCAAATATTGGGGTGACGGGACATTTACCCCCCCCTCCCCTTGGATGGGCTCCAGCATTACCGCACAGGTTTTGTCACTAATGGCTTCCTTTAAAGCCTCCAGGTCATTATAAGGCACATATTTAAAGCCTTCCGGCAAAGGTCTAAAGGCTTTTCGGTATTTTTCCTGCCCAGTAGCCGTTAAAGACCCCAGGGTACGGCCGTGAAAGGATTGCTCCATGGTAATTATTTCATAGCGGCCGTTTCCCCACTTTCTGGCCAACTTAATAGCGGCTTCATTGGCCTCGGTCCCGCTGTTACAGAAAAAGGCCTGATCCCAGCAGGAGTTTTCGACCAGTACCCGGGCCAGCTTAATTTGGGGTTCAATCCAGTAGAGGTTGGAGCAGTGGATTAGTTTTTCCGCCTGTTCTTTAATGGCCTCTACAACGACCTGGGGGCAATGGCCCAGGGAATTTACCGCAATTCCGGCCACAAAATCCAGATATTTATTGCCTTCCGAATCCCAGATATAAGAACCCTCACCCTTAACAAAAACCTTGGGCAGTCTTTTATAGGTATTCATTACATATTTCATTCCCAATTCCACCATGTTCATAACCTATCACTCCTTTACCACCATGGTACCCACTCCGCTGTGGGTGAAGATCTCCAACAACATGGCATGGGGCAAACGGCCGTTAACTATGTGCACGGTCTTAACCCCGCTCAATAGGGCTTCAATGCAGCATTCAATCTTGGGTATCATCCCCCCGTCAATAACCCCGGTTTTGATAAACTCCTGGGCTTCTTTAATACTTAAACTTGAAACCAAATTGCCTTTTTGGTCCAATACCCCTTCTACATCGGTGAGAAGCACCAATTTATCGGCTTCCAAAGCGCCGGCAATGCTGCCGGCCACATAATCGGCATTGATATTATAAACATCCCCATTTCCATTAGTACCAATCGGCGCTATTACAGGAATATGCCCCTGTTCAATGGCGCTTAAAATCAGATGGGGATTTACATGTTCCACTTCTCCCACATAGCCTAAATCTATTTTTTTTCCATCCTTCTCAACCACTTTTTTGCTAACCTTAATCATATCCCCGTCAATGCCGCTTAAACCTATGGCTTTTCCGCCGTTTTTCTGGACCAGACCGACAATCTCTTTATTTACTTTACCGATTAAAACCATCTGGACTATTTCCATAATCTTCTCATCGGTTACCCGCATACCATTAACAAAACGAAATTCCTGCCCGGTCTTTTCCAGCCAGTAATTAATTTCCGGTCCCCCGCCGTGGACAATAACGGGATTAATGCCAACATACTTCATCAAAACAATATCGGTAATGACTTTATCCTTTAATTCCGGGTCGGTCATGGCATGACCCCCGTATTTAATGACAACGGTTTTTCCGTAAAATTTCTTTATATAAGGCAGAGCTTCAATAAGTATCTCCGCCTTGGCTAAAGGCTGCATAATAACCCCCCTAATTAGTTACTGGTGACTGGTGACTAGTGACTAGTATTCTTTTGGGCTGTCCTTTTTGGTCATGTGCCCGGTGACCAGTGCCCCGTTCCCAGAAAAAACATTAGTATTTAAAAATCACTAGCCCTTAGAGATACACAAATCAACACAATAATAAACTGCTTTTTTGATAAATATATTACTGAGTGGAACTTAACGAAGAATGGGCTAAATATGCTTGGCGAAGCTGAGCCAACAAAACCGGATGAGCAAACAGGATGTTTGCGAAAGTGTGAGTCGAGCCATGGACGGCTCGTCGAACACGGTCCGGTTTTGGGCGAAGCAAGCTTAGCATATTCCCATTCGGAGTTCCGTGCAACGAAGTAATATATTTTTCATTTCTCATTACAAGGTAAATATATTACTGAGTAAAACTTAACGAAGAATGGGCTAAATATGCTCATGTTCTATATGCGGCATTGATTTTCACATAATCATAGGATAAATCGCAGCCCCAGGACTTGGCCTCAAAATTTCCCAGTTTCAAATCTACCGCTATCACAACTTCTTTTTCTTTTAAAATTCGGCCGGCTTTTTCCTCATCAAAGCTCAACCCTGTGCCGTTTTTGGCCATCAATAAGTCACCCAGATAAACATCAACCTTATCGGGGTCTACCTCTGCTCCCGAATAACCCAAAGCGGTTATTATCCGGCCCCAGTTGGCATCCTCGCCGAAAACGGCTGATTTTACAAGATTGGAGGAACAAATAGCCAAAGCGGCTTTCCGGGCATCCTCCAGGGTCAAAGCGCCTTTTACCTGAACCTCTATTAACTTGGTAGCGCCTTCTCCATCCTTGGCTATCATTTTGGCTAAAGTAATACAAATCTCATTAATGGCCGCGGCAAATTCTCCATAATACTCCCCGCCAACTGTAATCACAGGATTTTGCGCCAGCCCGTTGGCCATTAAGACAACCATGTCATTGGTACTGGTATCACCATCAACGGAAATCATATTAAAGGAGTTGTTTACCGCTTCCTTAAGTATCTTCTTTAAACACCCGGCTTCAACGGCGGCATCGGTAGTAATAAAGCCAAGCATAGTAGCCATATTGGGGTGAATCATACCGGAGCCTTTAGCCATAGCTCCTATGGTAACTACCTTCCCGCCCAGTTCCAGTTGGACGGCCACTTCTTTCTTGACTAAGTCGGTAGTCATAATTGCCTCGGAAGCATCAGTTCCTCCTTCAACAGCCAAAACTTTTGCCGCTTCTTTGATACCCTTTTCAATTGTTTCCATGGGCAGCGGCACGCCTATTAATCCCGTCGAGGCCACAACAACGTCTTCGGTTTTAATTTGTAATGCTTTGGCAGTTATTTCCGCCATTTTTTTAGCCGAATCCATACCATCTTTACCCATACAGGCATTGGCAATCCCGCTATTTATAACCATGGCCTGGGCAATTCCGTCGGCCAAATGTTCTTCCGTTACCTTTAAAGGCGCCGCTTTAAATATATTGGTAGTATAAACGGCCGCACAGGTGGCCGGAACCTTGGAATAAACAATAGCTACATCCTTTTTACCTTTTTTTCTTATTCCGGCAGCCACCCCCGCTGCCAAAAATCCTTGGGGTGCCGTAACCCCGCCTGAAATATTTTTCATATTTTTTACCCCCATTTGTTTTTGATACCTCCTATAAGATTAGCCATCTATTTTTTCTCAATTAGATACTAAAACACTTCCACACTAACACACTTACACACTGTCAAACAGATTGGCCTATCAGCCGTCACACTTACGGAAATATTGCTCCATACTTCAGCCCTGTAGTTTCATCCAATCCAAACATCAAATTCATGTTCTGAATAGCCTGGCCCGCAGCTCCCTTTACCAGGTTGTCAATGGCAGAGATGACGATTATTTTTCCGGTTCTGGGATCATAGATAGGAGCAATATCGCAGAAGTTTGAACCTTGAACCCACTTGGTCTGGGGCAAATGGTTTTTATCCCTGATTCTTATAAAGGGACAATCTTTATAATATTCAGTATAAATCTCCTCTAACTCCTTATTGGTAAAAGATTTTAGGCTTTTAACATAGATAGTTGATAATATGCCCCTGTTCATAGGTATTAAGTGGGGCGTAAAGTTTATTTGCAGCTTGGTGCCGCCTAAAAGGCTTAACTCCTGTTCTATTTCCGGGGTATGCCTGTGGCTGGCCACTTTATAAGCTTGAAGATTCTCATTAAGCTCAGGATAATGGGTTTGCTGGGTCAATGTTTTTCCTGCGCCCGAAACTCCCGATTTACTGTCAATAACGATATTATCCAAAGCAATGAGCTTGTTAGCCAAAAGAGGCGCCAAACCTAAAATGGCGCTGGTGGGATAACAACCCGGATTGGCAATAATGCTCTTTTTTTTGATTTCTTCTTTATAAATTTCCGGCAGCCCGTAAACACTTTCCGCCAGCAGTTCCGGACATTCATGCTCCAGTTCATACCAATATTTATACTCCTCCAGGTTTTTTAAGCGAAAGTCGGCTCCCAAATCAATTACTTTCACACCTTTTCCATAAAGCTTCTTGGCCAAAGGAGCCGATTTGCCATGGGGTAAGGCCAGAAAAGCCACATCTAACCCTTGAGCGAAATTATCATCGTCAATATCGCCCTCCACTATAGAAAACAGTTTAGCCAGCTGAGGATGTACCAGGGTAACATCATTGCCGGCATTACTCCTGGAAGCAGCCTTTTTTATTTCCACCAGAGGGTGGTTTATTAATAATCTTAATAGTTACCCCCCTGTATAACCGGTAACACCCATTATTCCAACCTTTATTTTCATTTTTGCGCACCTCCCAAATCTACAGCTTTTTATAATTATACATACACTTGCATATATATTCAATAGGCAAATTAATTTTTATTTTTAAAAAGAATAAAAAAGGAATAAAAAAACCCGCCAATGCGGGTTTATTATCCATTCACATTCTCATTTTTTAATTTTTCATCCTCAAATCTAAACTCTCCATTCTCAATTATCAATTTTCCATTACTTTTGCCTAGCCCCAGTCTATCCCTTTCTTTTTCCGAAATAATTTCATTTACAAAAATAGTTTTTTCCTTAAGCAAATCCACTTCAGGAAAGTAATCGATTGTTCCGCCGTATTCATCGGTGACCAGTTTAATAATGGGTCTGGTCGGAAAATTTTTATGTAATCCGATTACAACTCCCAAAGGACCGGTATTAATTCTCACCAAACTGCCTATAGGATAAGGAGCAATATTTCTGGAAAAGGCTTTAACCAGTTGAGGATGAAAAGCCAGTCCGCTTTCGGCTACCACCCTTTCGATGGCTTGGTATGGAAACATTCGTTCTTCGGACACTTCCGGATTTACCAGATTGTCATAATAGTCGGCTATAGCCGTTATAGCAGCAAATTGATGGATTTGTTCTTCTTTAAGACCGCGGGGATAGCCTTGACCGTCATATCTTTCGTGATGCTGATAGGCTACATGAGCACAGGCAATGTTTATGTCTTTATTCTGCCGGATAAGGTTAAAACCTACTACAGTATGGTCCTTCCCCAAAACCAGGCTCTTTCCGATGTCATGTAAAATTGCTCCCATTCCCAGATTTTTTAATTTTAACTGATCTAATCTTAAAACCATACCGGTTATTATGGCCAAAACTGCAACAGATACACAATGGTTATAGAAATGAAGATTTTTGGAAGTAATTTCTTGAAAAGTCACCAGCAAACTGGGAGAAGCAAAAATATCATCCAAAATTTTATTGACAATTTCACTTACTTTCCTAATATCTATTTCTTTGGATATTTTGGCCTTTTCTACGGTTTCCCTGATAATTTTGACCGATTGAATACGAACGGAATCATGCAACAGTTCTTCTACTTCCAATGGACCCACCAGCTCGTCTTCCACATAAACAAAGGGAATCCCTAATTCTTGCAGCCGTTTGATATAATTGCGTTTGATAATAGTCCCTTTATATAAAAGCACCCTGCCAACATCGTCATAGATGGTACGAGCCAGCTTTTGTCCTACTTTTAAGTTGGATATTTCAATACCCCTCATTGCATTCTTCCTTTCCGCATCTTGGGAAAAATAGAGATTTTCAATTTTAATCAGTTTCTTTAAAAACTTTTTCCAGGTCTAATAAAATAATCAGCCGGTCTTCCAATTTTGCTACACCGCTTACGAATTCATCATTAATTTGATTAGAGATTGCTGAGGCTTTATCTATCTTTTCTTCATCAATGGAAATTACTTCAGCGACCTCGTCGACCACAATCCCTAGTGGTTTATTGCGGATTTTTACAACAATGACCCGTGTTTCCGCATCATTTTCTTTACTGGGCAAATTAAATTTAGTTCTTAAATTTATAATGGGAATGACATTTCCCCTTAAGTTGGTTATGCCTTCCACATATTTAGGGGTGTTAGGAATCTTGGTAATACTCTGCATTTTAACAATTTCATTAACCTGTAAAATATCAATACCATATTCTACATTGTCTATTTTAAAAATCACACTCTGCCGTTCGCCCATAACTGCCATTCTCCTCTCCTGTTTGTGCTTATACCAGAATATTCCTCATTTATCTACAAAATTCCTTCTTTTTTCCTTACCAAACACTATATATTTCCTAAATAAACTTTGGATAAATGTCGTAAAGCGGCCTCTCTGGCCTTTTCCAAAGTCTTCCTGGGCGTAGGCGGCAAATTCAGACGATAATTAGGAAAATACCGGGTTAAGTGGAGGGTTACCTCCGGAGAAACGGTACTTAACCATCTGGCCAGTTCTTCTATTTCTTCCACCTTATCATTCTCTCCCGGAATAACTAAGGTTGTAACTTCCACATGGCAATGCGGGGCTAAAAGGGCTACCGTCTTTTTTACAGGCTCCAATTTCCCTTTGCACATTTTCGGATAGAAAGTATCGTTATAGCCTTTAACGTCTATATTGGCTGCATCGATAAAGGGCAAGAGTTCCTGCAATGGCTCCTCATTAATATAGCCATTGGAAACTAGAACATTTTTTAGACCCTTATTAGAAACCTCTTTAGCGGTTTCAAGGACAAATTCGTACCACATCAAAGGCTCCGAATAGGTATAGGCAAGGCCGATATTGCCTTCGGCCTTATGTTTTTGAGCCAAGTCTGCCAATTCCAAAGAAGTTACCTCATACACGGGAGGATTTTCTCCATGGGCAATGGTCCAGTTTTGGCAAAAAGAGCATTTTAAATTGCAGCCGAAAGTACCTACCGATAGAATTTTTGAGCCGGGATAAAAGTTGTATAACGGTTTCTTTTCGATAGGGTCCAAAGCCAGGGCGGTACAAAGACCATAATTAAGACTTTCCAAAGTCCCGTTGTTATTATACCTTACCCTGCATATTCCTCTATTTCCGGGTGTTATAACACAGCCGTGAGGGCAGAGTACACATTGGACTACGTCCTTATCTTTTTTTATCCAGTACATTGCCTTTTTGTGCATTTGAGCACCTCTTTTGCTTTTGGGTAATTTTTGAGGTCTGGTGTGACGGCTTTTAGGAAATTTTATTGGGTCGGTATGACGGCTCACGGGTTAATCTGCATGGCGGAGTGACGTCTCCTTCGCAATCTCTCGGGTCGGAGTGACGGCTTTCACGTTAAACTTTAGGTCGGTTTTTAACTTCACCCCGACCCACATTTTAGCCCAAAAGCCGTCATTCCGACATGCACTTTAGCCCAGGTGACGTCATCCCGTTATGCAGTATAACCTAAAAGCCGTCATACCGACCTGCATTTTAACCCTTAAGACGTCATCCCGACATCCAGAATATCCCTAAAGATACCGTGTAACCCTAAACCTTTCCAACTCCACTTTCTCACCGGGACCAATACCGGCTTTTTGCTTGGCAATGGCCACCTGTTCTTCCGGGGTATCGATACCATCCAGCATAGGCAGCAATAGCCCCTGTTTCCATCCTTTGCGCACAATAACGCCATAGATTTCCGGATCAAGTTCCTCTAGACCGTTGATTTTTTCCGGCTTTTCCAAGATATCTACCGAATATGTCAAATTGTTCAGTTCTTCCTCTTCAATGGGCTCAAACCTGGGATCTTCGAAGGCCGCTTTTAGCACATTGGACTGTATTTCTTCAACAATATTTTTCTTAGTTGCACTGATTGTTCCAATGCACCCCCGCAGTTGTCCGTCTTTTTTTATGGATACAAATACCCCTTTCCGTCCGGCAAATTCCGGGGGTATTTTATCCGGCAGGTTTAAAAGCTTTCCGGTCTTTATGTAGCTTTCCAGGTTTTCTCTGGCCCATTTCACCGGCCAGCTTTCCTGATTGCGTATATGTTGAATTCTCTCCTTCTCCCCTTGCCTGATTTCCTCCAAAATCCTTCTAGACTGCATTTCCCTTCCAGGTGTAAGGGCCGCTACCATATACCCGACACCAAAAGGCCCTTCATAGGAATAGACTTGGGAAGAAATCTCATTGCCATCCAAGACACCCAAGCCCATGATAATAGGCCTTAAACCACACTCGCCGGCTTTGGCAACTATCTTTTCATCAATGGTCAGTACTCTTTTTGTATCGCCATCGGTTATTGCTTGGACTATTATTTCATCAAATACCTTGCCCTGGGGATCAAAACCGGCAGGAGCATCTTTGGTCAGCCGGTGGGATAAATCGGCACTGACAACTACCACTACTTTTTGCTCAGTATTATCAATAACCTTTCTAAGGCAAATACCAAATTCATATAAATCGGCATAAGGCAGTAAGCCCATATTGATAGGAATGATGGGCGCATCTATTCCTTCCTTGTCCAAGTAATAAAGAGGTACTAAAATACCGTGGTCTAGCTCTAAGCTAATACCGTAACCATAACCATCGGCATCGGTTAGCTCGGCAACCATTGCCTTTAATCCCCGGGCTTCATTTATTAATTTTGCGCTAAAATCAGCGGCAAAGGACCTTTCCAAAGATACCGACGTACCGAATCTGTGAAAAGAACCTTTCAGAGTTCTGGGTTTAGAAATGGTAATAGCATCCTTAAAAACCGGGCCATGAGGAGTTATGAAAACCAAAAGATCGGGGTCCAAGTTTTTTATGGCTTGGGCTATTTGTTTCATGGCCTTTACGGTACTTTCCGCTTTTTTTTCTTCTCCTTTCCCCACTTCCGGAATGATTATGGGCGGGTGGGGACAAATAGCTACCATTTGGAGCATAAAAACCCTCCTTTTACAATCCTTTCATAGTGACTAGTGACTGATTTTAAGTGATTTATTGGGTTGTATCCCATGCATGTGAAATAATCCCTGACGCATCTGCATCTAAAGTATAGCTTAAAGGATGCATCATGCATTTTGCTTGAAAGCGGATACATCCCTAAAAGCTTACTTTCATCGGATATATCATTTTATGTGGCTTTCAACTAATACCTATCGATGTCACGGTGACATGATGTCACTTATTATCCTTAATCTAGCGAAGCGAAACCTAGTCAACGAAGTTGCCGTAGTCTTTCATCTTCTTTTCTGAAGAACTGTAGCACTGTAGATACGGGCGAAGCCCTATATATATTATTTTACCCCAAATTTCCAAATCCTTGTTCTAATCACCCCAAGTATTGCCATATTATTTAATAATGATGTAGGGTATGGTGCGAGGTGTTAAATTTGAAATTTAAGTTCAACTTTAATATTAGACAGTTGCCAACCTTAATCAGCATCTTAATGGTCTTTCTTTGCGTCTTTAGCTTTAGCTACTGGTTTTATCAGATAGGTATGGGCGACCGGCACATTCAGACCCTGTCCTGGGTCGTATCCGGCAAAAGGGTTGTTATCGATCCCGGCCATGGTGGGATTTTTCCGGGTAAAGTCAATAAGAACATAAAGGAAAAGGATATAAATTTGGAGATTTCTAAAAAACTGGCGGATTTTTTCAGCCAATCAGGGGCCATGGTTATTATGACCCGTAATACCGATACCGATTTGGTGGACCCAAATGTTAACGGCAGTTTATTGAGTCGCCAGCGCTCGGATTTGCAGAAAAGGGTAGAACTGGCCAAGGAATATGATGCCGATTTATTTATTTCTATTCATTGCAACAGTACTCCTTCTCAAGTCTGGTCCGGAGCCCAGACATTTTACGATCCGGAAAATAAAGAAAGTGAAGCTTTAGCCAAATCTATTCAGAGGGAAATCATTGAACAGCTAAAAAACACCAAACGGCAGGCTTTAGTCCGCAGGGATACCTTCTTGTTTGAGAATCTGGAAATTCCCGTGGTAATAATTGAATGCGGATTTCTTTCCAATCCCAAAGAGGCAGAGCTCCTTCAGCAAGAAGAATACCAGTATCGTTTGGCCTATGCCATTTATTCCGGAGTGGTAAAATATCTGGCCAATGAAATAACTGAGGTTAATCTTGACAATTAACTGTAACCGTAGTTCAAAAAACCATTTTTCTGCTGAGAATCCTAATCTTCAGCTAATCTCGTTCGTTTAAAAAATCTCACCAAGGCTCCGCTTATGATAATTGTTGCAGTTTTGCATTTAATACAGTGGTTCTACAATAAATGATGGGGTGGCAGGAAAATAAAATGCATTTGGTCAAATACCTGTAGTCGCCAAACTACCCTTATAAAGGAGGTATTCTTCCAAATGCATTATCAGTTTATCAAAAACACCCCCTGACGGTTGGCGCTTGCCATAAGCAAACTTTGTAATTGTAAACAAACTCGTGTGTAAATAAACACATAGCTAAAGCTTTTTGGAACCACCTGCATAGCAGGTGGTTTTCGTTATACAATAAAAAATCCCCCAAACATAAATGTTTGAGGGATTTTGCTTTCTGAAATTCTATCTCTTGGAAAATTTGGGAGCTCATCTTGCGCCCTTTAAGCCGTATTTCTTTCTTTCTTTCATTCTGGGGTCTCTGGTCAAGAAACCTGCTCTCTTTAAAGCCGGACGCAAACTTGGTTCAGCCTTTAAAAGGGCTCTGGCAATACCCAAGCGGATGGCACCGGCTTGACCTGTCGTACCGCCGCCATGGACTTTAGCAATAACATTAAATCTGCCTTCGGTATCAGTAAGCACCAAGGGTTGTTTAACAATCATTTCTAATGTCTTTTTGCCAAAATATTCATCTAATTGACGCTCATTTACTATTACTTCACCATTACCAGGAACCAATCTTACCCTGGCAACAGAAGATTTACGACGTCCTGTACCATAATATTGAACTTGTGCCACCAATTACGCCTCCCTTCCCCACACTTCAGGTTTTTGAGCTTGATGTGGATGCTCAGCACCACTGTAGACCTTCAATTTTGAAAACATTTGTTTACCCAATTTAGTATGAGGCAGCATCCCTTTTATTGCGACTTCAAGTGCTAACTCGGGCCTAGTAGCTAATAAATCTCTGTACTTGGTTCTTTTTAAGCCGCCGGGATAACGGCTGTGACGGATATATTCCTTTTGGTCCAACTTCTTACCGGTTAGAATTACATCTTTGGCATTAATAACAATAACATGGTCTCCGCAATCTACATTGGGAGTATAGGTTGGTTTATGCTTTCCTCTTAAGATATGAGCGGCCAAGGAAGCTACTCTGCCAAGAGGTTTTCCTGCAGCATCAATAATATACCATTTTCTTTCAACCTCGTTTGGCTTTGCCATATAGGTACGCATTTGTTATTTTCCCTCCTAGTTCAAAGGTAACTAATGTACTGGTTTTTTTATTTAAGATCCACGGGGCTCAGGGATCATGAAATAACTATTAACGCATAAAAAACCACAATAGTAGTTTAATAAACTCTTGCCCCGCTGTCAAGAATAGAATACTTTTTTTAAGCATAATCCGTGGGGCGGAGCCGTTTGACCGGCTAAGGTCCGGTCCTGTTTTTGCAGGGCTTCTTGAATGGAAGCCAGGTCTCTTTTGCCTTTTCCCAATTCCAGTAATGTACCGACGATTATTCTTACCATGTTATACAAAAAACCGTTCCCTTGGATGTGGAATTCCCATAAATCACCGTTTTTTATTAGCTCCAGCGAATAAATAGTGCGGACATGGCTTTTTACCGTTGTTCCGCTGGCGGAAAAACTCTTGAAATTATGGGTGCCTTCAAATAAACGGCAGCCTTCTCGAATTAAATCAAAATCAAGGCTGTAAGGCACAAAATAGGAATAGTGCCGATAAAACACCGAAGGTGTTCTGTTATTAAATATTCGATAAACATAATATTTTCCTGTGGCACTATACTGGGCATGAAAATCCAAAGGCACTTCCTCCGCCGTCTTTATGACCAAATCATCGGGAAGCTGACAATTTATGGCCAAGGGCAGCCTTTCCAAAGGAATTTTTGTATTTGTTAAAAAATTGATGACCTGGCCTTCGGCGTGAACCCCGGCATCGGTGCGGCCTGCTCCGTTTATTTTGACAGGCTCTTTTAAAACCCGCATCAAACAACTCTCTAGGGTCCCTTGAACAGTTGGCAGGTTCTGCTTTTCCTGAATCTGAAATCCGTGATAATTTGTTCCGTCGTATTGGATAGTAGCTTTGATGTTACGCATTTTTACACCTCACGGGTAATTCTCATCGGTCGGCATCCCATGCATGTCAATTTATCCTCACGCATCTGCTCCCGGGTCTAGCTTAACAGATGCATCATCTTTTGAGTCAGCTTTCTTCGGATGCATCAACCTTGAAATGCTTTCATCGGATGCATCACGGAATGAAACCCCATAGGCGATGCATCGAAAGAGACTCACATTCATCAGATGCAAACTACAATACAACCCTGGTATATATACTAAAACCCAAAAACACTACTATCACAACCATCGCAATTATATCCAGCGAAGAATATTTGAGTTGTTTCATTCGGGTTCTATTTTCGCCGCCCCGGTAACATCGTGCTTCCATTGCCATTGCCAAATCATCGGCCCGGCGGAAGGCTCCTAAAAATAATGGTACCAAAAGTGGAATGAGTGCTTTGGCTCGCTGAATGATATTACCGCTTTCAAAGTCGGCACCCCTGGCCATTTGGGCCTTCATTATTTTATCGGTCTCCTCGACCAGGGTGGGGATAAATCTTAAAGCGATAGTCATCATCATGGCCAGCTCATGGGCCGGAACCCCTATTCTTTTGAAAGGATTTAAAAGAAGCTCAATACCGTCGGTCAAAGCTATAGGGGTTGTGGTCAGGGTTAGTACCGAAGTGATGGTCACCAGAAGGATAAGCCTGGTTCCCATAAAAATACCTTGCTTTATCCCTTCCTGAGTTATAGCCAAAGGACCGATTTCCGCGACTACCGTACCTGGAGTCATGAAAAAATGTAAACCTACCGTCAAAAATATGATTATTAATAAGGCCTTAATCCCTTTAAAATAGTAGACCGGAGAAATACCAGTCAAAAGGATAATTAACAGTGAAAATAAAAGAACTGAAAAATAACCGACAGTATCATTAACGACAAACAAAGCTATCATATAAATGATTACCGACAGAATTTTACACCGGGGATCCAAACGGTGAATTAGGGATGTGCCGGGGATATACTGCCCAATGGTAATATCTTTAAGCATTTTTTCCCCTCCCCTGTTTTAAAACCTTGATAATTTCCTCTTTTGCTTCTTCCATGGTTAATACATCAGTCCTAACATCCAATCCCTTTTTCTTCAGGTTTTGCATGAGTACTGAAACGGTGGGTACCCCCAAACCAATACTTTTTAGAATTTCGGTTTTTTGAAAAACTTCCCGGGGTTTTCCTACTAATTCCACCTGACCTTTATGCATTACTATTAAACGGTCGGCCAATCTTGCCACATCATCCATGCTGTGAGAAACCAAAATTATGGTTATTTTCAGCTTCCGGTGCAGTTCTTTTATTTGATCCAGAATCTCGTCTCTGCCCCTGGGATCCAAGCCTGCAGTAGGTTCATCGAGAACCAAGTATTTGGGTTCCATGGCCAAAACTCCTGCGATGGCTACCTTTCTTTTTTGCCCGCCGCTAAGATTAAAGGGGGACTGGTCCTTGATCTCCTGATAGTTTAAATTTACAGCCTCTAAGGCCTTTTTGACCCGTTTTTCCACTTCCGAGGCCGTCAAGCCTAAATTCATCGGTCCGAAGCTAACATCTTTTAAAACCGTTTCTTCAAACAGCTGATGTTCCGGGTATTGAAAGACCAAACCTACTTTTTGCCTTATTTCCTTTAATTTTACCCCTTTTTGGCTGATATTAACGCCGTCAACATAT
>JAAXZE010000092.1 GCA_012720075.1 Clostridia bacterium | reverse complement strand
TAAACATCGTCAATTTTTTTTTCATAACTATTACCCTCCCGGCCTGTTCTTAGTTTTATTATTGCCAGGAAAGTTGTTCCTTATTCATAATTTTTTGCTAAATAGAGAACATTTTGCGTCTGATTTTCTTATCAGCCAATTCTCCCGTCAGACAAATGCTTTTGGGTAGTCTTTTGGGGTCCGACATTCCCTTCATGCCAGCTTATTCCGTCTGACAATTTCCTTTGTAGAAAAAATTTGGGTCAGATTTTACTTTAGGTAATTTTTCGTCTGGCATTCTTATCAGCTAACTCTCCCGTCAGATTTTTCTTTAATATGTCTGACAGAAAACTTCACCCGGCAGCACCGACAGACACAAAATGTTCTCCAAAAAAAAGAGTCTGACCCAATATTTTTAACACTTTAGTATGTCTGACGGGAAAAATTCACCCGCTAGTAGTATGAGACGCAAAATATCACCCATAAGTCAAGTGTCTGATCCAATATCTCAACCTTTCAGCATGTCTGACGGAAAAAATCTACTCATCAATTGTCAGACGCGAAAGATTCACCCAAGGAAAACTCTGACCCAATAGCTCCACCCTTTAGAACATCTGACAGAAAAATTTCACCCAGCAGCATTGTCAGACGCAAAATATTCACTCAAAAGAAAAATCTAGGCCTAAAGCCTAGATTTTTATCAACCTTTTCCTACTACACACGGAATTCTTAAAACTTGCCCTATTCTTAACCTTCTGGGATCAACATTGGGGTTAGCTCTTTGGATATCTTGAGCAGTCAATCCCGGTACTTTATTTTGAAGTTTTTGAGCAATTATAAAGTAAGTGTCACCGGCAACTACCGTGTAATCATAATAACCGGAAGGCGGGCATTTATCTTCGGGCGGAGTTGGAGTTTCGGTATCTTTAACATCCACTACCACAACAAAATCTTTTAATTCAAAAGCCCTGACGCAGATTTCCAGGATGGCTATAGCCCTTATCATCGAAGTCTGACAGGACTCACCTTCCAGTTTAACATCGGTGTATTCTACCCTTTCAGTAACATCAATCATAGTGTCTTCGGTAATACCGTCAAAATGTACAAAGGTGGTGAAAGGAATATCGGCACTGGTTTCTCTTAATTCCCGCTCAGGAGTGCAGTCAACATAGTAGGCCTGAACATGGATTGTTCCTTTTACTATAACTTTATTTCTAATTTTTTCATAAGTTACATTGCGAATTCTGGCGGTTAAATCTTTAGCTTTGGCTACTCTTAAACTGTCGTCTACGTCTTCCGGAGCCGTTACGTCAATAGACTGGTTAACATTTTCTTGATGGCATTCTCTTCCGATAATGTTTTCAACCCGGATTCTCCTTCTGTCAAATTGGGCTCCTTTAACGTTGGTAACAATGTTTAACTCAACCAATTCAGTTACTTTGGCAAACACTTGCAAAATACAATTGGTTTTTACTCTGTCGCTGACGCCTGCGGCATTAGCCTGAATTAGATTAGCTTCACAATATTCTACCCTGCATTTTACATAAGCGTCCATTCCCGGCTCTGCACCCGGAATGTCGATAACAACGGAGAATTCATTGTCAAAGCTTTGCTCTTGAACGGTGCTGTCTGCTTCATCAACATAATAAACCTGTTTGTGGAGAGTCCCTCTGACGATAACTTTGCCCGGTAAAATTTCATAATCCAGATCCCGGCAGACCGCATCCATTTCTTTAATTTTCCGGGCATCATCGTTAAGTTCATGTTCCGCAGATACAGTGGTTTGTTTTTCCTTTTCTCCTACAACACTTTCAACCTTGAATAATTCTTTTTCTACAGTTATCCCTGGGCCGGTTACATCGGTAACAACATCCAACTGAAGAATTTCAATTACCTTAACGGTAACACTTATTACAGCTGCCTGATGGATAGTGTCGGTGGGGAAGTCACCGGCTGCATTGGTATCGATGTACAATAACTGAGCATCGATCAATGCATCCATATTGGGTTTTGCACCCTGAATATGAACAAAATCAGTGAATTCTTCCCTCATGACGGTAAATTCTCTTACTACATACTCACCTTCTGCTACATAATAAATCTGTTTATGCAGCGCGCCTTTGATAATAACCTTATTGGGCAAAATTTCATAATCCAGTTCGATGATTTCTGCATCAACATCAACAATTTTTCTGGCATTGATGGGAATTTGTTCTTCAGGGGGATCCATTGGGTTTTGAACCAGCCTAATATTGCGGACAACATCAATCTGAGCAGTACCTTCCCCTACCACATGTTGAACTTTTATTCTTCTTTTGTTTTGGGTGATAGGCATAAAATATATTTCCTCCTCTCATTCTTCATAGGATATCTCATTTTAATATATGAGTTATATTTTAAAATGTGACTGAAAAAAATCCGGCAGTTCCAAAAGATTACTATATGTTATGCTGACTTTGAGGACTTGTTACAATTTCTGAAAATTTTTTTACTAAACAAGCACCATAAAGAGGGGCGTTTTGAGAGCAAAAAAATAGTGCTACTGCATTATATTCAGCAACACTTCTCCTTTGCTAAAAAGCCAAAAAATAATTTTGCCGATTGTTGGAACCAAAGGGTATAAAAACAGAAAAAGCGACATTTCCTGGGAAATGTCGCTTTTTTATGCTCTCTGGGATATGAAATTCATATCCTTACCATCCTTATTAACAGTAAGGATTACTGTTTCTGTCAAGATATCTGCGTAACTAAAGGATAAACGACGCTCAACGGATTTTTCATTAACTCTGACAACGAAAAGATTAGGATAGGTGCTCTCTAATACGCCGATTCTTTCGACTACTTTTTTCCTGCCGCGATTTGCCTTGACTTTAATACAAGTGCCGACATAAGGTTCAAGGTCCTGCTTGATTTCCGCTAAAATCTTGCGAGCAGACAAATTATCACCCTCTTTCACCTAATAGACACTCATTATTATACTACCCCGGGGCTAATTTGTCAAATTTAATAAATTATTATACAGGAGACCTTCGGTTATTGTCAATAAAATTTTTTGTATTAATATGGCGATTTAGGATATCCTAACCGGAATCGGCCGCGGGATTCGACACCGCCAACCCCCTCTATGCCTGTAATGGTATTATCGATAATATCTTTTAGCGATACTACTTCATTAATTGAACTATAAGCGATTTTCTCAACAATAAAAACAGGGTCAAAAGCATGAATGAGTACCCTCTGAGGTGAAGAGGCGAAATTTGCTCCGGCTTCGATTAAAGCTTCATAATGGGACTGGCAGGCACCGGCGAAAATTATTAAATCATCCCGGCCAGGCTCATATTCCCTGGCCTTTTTAACAGCCTGGACAAAGTACTTGGAATTACGATAATTGTTAATATCGGAGAAATCCCTTTTATCTTTGATAAAACCGTCATGCCCGGTCATAACAAGTATGTCGGGTTTGTATTCGATAAGGTATTTTACCACTTCCTCCGGTTGCTTGGGCTCGGGGACGTAAAAACCATGGGCTTTAATACTCAATTGATTATAGGTTGTCATGCATAAATCAAGATACTCCTTGTCTCCGTCCAGGTGCAAAACGCTTCCGGGAATTTCAAAGTGTTCAACCTTCACATTTTGAGCATTGGCCTTCCCTCTGGACAAAAAATTTTCCCTGTCTTTAGCCCTCCGTTGAAAAATTCTTTTCATCATTTCGCTATTCTTTCTAATAAAAGCCTGCCGATAGGCACTAATTTCAGAAGGGGTTTTCTTTTCCAAGTCCTCCACCGGCGCATCGGCATAAAGCCTCAGGTCAACTCCCCTTAACAAAGCTATCACGCGCCCTCTATGTTCCATCAAATCTTCCACCTTGAATAAAATATCC
This sequence comes from Clostridia bacterium, assembly GCA_012720075.1. Lineage (GTDB taxonomy): Bacteria > Bacillota > Peptococcia > Peptococcales > BICA1-8 > JAAXZE01. The sequence continues at coordinate 16,334 of JAAXZE010000092.1, read as the reverse complement.
ATCCCATGGGATTTTCGTGCAACCATATCACCAATTTTTATTTTATTCATGGAATTGCCCCCCAATGTTTTCTCCTGATATCCTATGTATTTTTTGTATAAAATGTTCTAGCCAGCACCAATAAAGGAGCAATGTTCATAATATATAAAAAACTTGAGTTTTTAAATATTGTGCCAGCTAGGTGAGTGTGAGTTTATACATGCTGTTATGAACCCATAACCGTCAAACTTATACACTTAGAAAGGGTGAATTGTCGTTATGATATCAGTTGTAGTTCCGGTCAAAAATGAAGAAACCGGAATAGCTAAAACCCTTGACAACTGCCTAAACCTGCCGGTTAATGAAGTAATCATCGTACTTAACGGTTGTACCGATAATTCCCATGAAATAATAAAGAACCATCCTTTACTAAAAAAGTTTGAAATTCTTCTATTTACCCAACCCCTAGGTATTGATATCCCCCGGGCAGTAGGTGCTGCATATGCTTACAGCAAAAATTGTTCCGGTGTTTTATTTTTAGATGGGGATATGCAAGGTAATATTTCCTCTCAATTGGAAGAATTAATAACTGCCGTCACCCAAGAAGATGTTGATATGGCTTTAACCGATTGTTATCCATATCTCTCCACCAGAACCGGTATAGCCAATACCGTTTTAGAATACCGGGAAAAATTAAATAAAACCTTAGGACTTATAAAAGAGCTGGGCGCCGCCAACCCATGCCACGGCCCCCATGCCGTATCCCGCCGGGCTCTGGAAACCATTCCCTGGCGGGCCTTTGCAATTCCCCCTTTAAGTCTGGCCATGGCAGTGGAAAACCAATTAAAGGTGAAAATAGCCACATCCATTCCCCACAATATGTTGTTATCTCCCTTGCGGAACGACGACCACAGCATATATATAGCCGAAACCATCATCGGCGACTGCCTGGAGGCAATATGTCATATAAAAGGATTACCTCCGTCGCGAGAAGACAATGGAATTTATTATCTGGGCTACCATCCGGAAAGGAAATTCGGTGTATTGGAGGAGTTCGTAAGAGGGCTGGGATTATTATATTAGCAGACCGCAAAATAGGAACCGATAAAGGCATATTTGGACATTGGCAGGCTGCTAGTAACTTAAACCCCTAGGTCACTTTAATGACCTAGGGGTTTGCTGTAACAAATTTTTAAAATAATATCCTTTATTAAATGTTAAACCATAACAATTTTAAAAAGCAAAGCCTTAGTAAGATTTAGATAAAAAGAACGAGGTGACTTGAAGTAAGAAATTCTCCGCTGTTTGAGCCCTTGGACGAGTCCCTAGAATTCCTGAAGCCACCCAGTTCATTCCTTAATCATCTTGAGCCGGCGTAGCGTTGATGATTGTATAGGTAAATCAACTAAAAACCCCCAGGTCGCTTTAAGACCTAGGGGTTTCATGCAAAATCAATTTTTAATTATTTGGCAAAAACGTGCTTGCCTATAGTAGTAATAATAGGTCTTGTCCATACCCATTTATTAGTGGCGGTAGCAGGATTCCAGTAGTATAAAGCACCACCGGTAGGATCATAACCATTTATAGCATCCCTTACCGCTCTTACAGCAGTCGCATCAGGTGTGAGCCAAAACTGTCCGTCATGAACGGCGGTAAAAGCCCACGGCTGAAAAATGACTTCCCGGACAGTATCGGGAAACTCGGGACTTTCCAGGCGGTTAAGGATAACGGCAGCAATAGCTACTTGCCCGACGTAGCTTTCACCTCTGGCTTCACCATAAACGGCCCGAGCCATCAAGTTAATCTCTTCTTGAGTAAAGTTGGTCCTGCTGCCCCGGGAAGAGGTAACAGTGGCCGTTACAGCACCGGGAATAATTAATTTTTGACCAACTTTAATAGTGTCGCTTTTTAAACCGTTATAGCTTTTTATCTGACCAACGGTGGTTCCAAACCGGTTAGCCAAAATATATAATGTATCACCTGCTTTTACGGTATATGAATTTCCTGCCGCAGGCTTTTGCGGTATGTTTAGCTTCATTCCGGGCCTTATTACGAAACTTTTCAGCCCGTTCTCTTCCATAATGGACTGATGATTTACCCCAAACTTTTGTCCGATTTTAAACAGGCTGTCACCTTCCGCTACGGTGTAACTCATAGCCATAACAGGCAAGGCTAAAATGGGTACCAGTATGAAACCCAAAACCAGACAAGATAATAACTTTTTTAAGCTCATAAGAGCACCTCCTTTTTCTCCCCCTGTTGCAACAACTTCATTATAAGATATAAGTGTGCATGTTTCATTCCACAATATAAGGGAAGACAGGAAAAAAAGCCAACCGCTGGCAACGATTAGCTTTCTTGGCAAGCATCTCATTAATTTTTTCGATGTCACATTTTCACGGCGGCACAATGTCACTTATTTCGTATACCTATCAGCAACTTTGGAGGCCCCGAAAGAATCGGGTTTAATTTTGGCAACCATTCCCGAACCGGTAACCATGCCCACAACTTCTCTGATTAAATTCCGGGTATCACCGTAGTTACCAATATCTACATGTACTTCCACTTTGACTTTTTCCAGAAGACCGCCGGTAGCCAGAAAGTCTTTAAGATGTGTAGTAATTTCCATGCTCAAGGCCGTTTCATAAAATATCCTTTGCCTTAGGCTGGTAATATGGTGCCGAGGTTCCTTTCGGTAATAATAGCGGGCCCCTTTGCCTATCCGGTGAACTACAATAGCCGATACAAAAATGGTCTCAGTTTTAGTCATGGAGTCGGTTCCCACAACTATTTTGAACAGGTCCTGGGGGTTTTGGTTAACGAAGTTATTGATATCCTCGAAAACCTTTTCCAGAGTAACGGTACCAAGGGAAGGACTGGTAAATAACATAGGTTTCCTCCTTCTTAGTTGAGAGTGGACAACCTGTTGGCAATCCTTACAAACTCCTCCAGAGACAAGGTTTCTCCTCTTCGTTGCGGATCAATGCCTGCATCCTCCAGTACTTTTAAAATCTGTTCCTTCTCGATATTTAACCCTTTCAGGGCATTGGTCAAAGTCTTCCGGCGCTGGTTAAAAGCGGCTTTTATCAAGCTTCTTAGTATATCAATATTATTTATTTCAAAGGGAAGTTCCTCTCTAACCTCCAATTCAACAACTGCCGAATCTACATCGGGTTTTGGGGTAAAAACATTTCGGGATACAAAAAAGGCTATCCGGGGCTTGGTATATAAATTCAAAATTACCGTTAAAGCACCGTAATCCTTGGTGCCCGGTCTGGCCGTAAACCTCTCGGCCACTTCCTTTTGCACCATAATAACTATTTTTTTGATTTTAAAACCGCTCTCCAGAAAATGCATTACCAAGGGTGAAGTAATATAGTAGGGCAGATTGGCTATAATCTTATAGGTCTTGGGCTCACCGCTTATTTCCTCAACCAGCTTGTCCAAATTAATTTTTAGAGCGTCTCCTTCTATTATTCTAACATTTCCACAGCCCGCCAGATTTTCCTCTAGAATAGGCAATAAATCTTTGTCTATCTCAATGGCAATAACCAATCCGGCCTGAACGGCGATGGCCTTGGTCAAGGTGCCGGCACCTGGGCCGATTTCCACTACCACATCATTGGAAGAAATATCCCCGAGGCTGACAATTTTTTTTAAAATTCCCGGATCGGTAATAAAATTTTGCCCGTATTTCTTTTTAAATTTAAAGTTATGTTTTTCCAATATATCTTTCAAACTCACAACCACTCCAGCCCTTCCATTTGTGCTAGACCTTCCTCAATTTCCTGCCTCGGCACTCCAAAGGAATTTAACCGGCGCAAAAACTGCTTGGCATTGGTTTTGCCAATACCCAGGATTTCGCCCAGTCTGGCTCGACGCTGACCGCCCTTTGCAGAACCGGTAAGGCCCCATTGCAATAAGTCTTCCATGGTATATAAATCTTCCTGGGAATGCTGTTGAACCTTTGCCGCCAACAGAGCCTCCCGAATAATTTCCGGTTCGGCATATTCCACTCCGATTTTACCGGTAAACTTGCACCGGGCCTGTTTTTGAGTCAAATACGCGTGTTTGCAGCTTCCCACCCTTTGGTTTACAATTTGACGTATTTTTTCACCGGGATAATCAGGGTCCGTCAAAATAACAACTCCTGAACGTTTACCGGCCTCTTCAATTTTTCTCAAGGTTTCTTCCGTTATCCCCATCCCGCCGGTAGCGATAACTTCCGCATCAACGGCCCTTTTTACGGCACTGATGTCATCTTTGCCTTCCACAACTATTACTTCTTTAATCCGCATTATCTTGTCCCTTCTATAATTGGAATAATGACGGGCAACAGGCCCGTCATAAAATAAAAGTAAGATTTTTCCCCGTATCATTTCCGGTCGACTCGAAAAAGAAAATTTATTTCGATGTCACTGTGACACAATGTCACGATGTCACTTTCAAAAGCTTTAGGCCAGCCATTCTTGTTCTATGGGAGGATGTGGACCTTAACCTTCCTCCTCCCCCATTTAAGGCATTCCCGTCGGGAATCCATAAAAATGTCGATTTTATTTCCTTTAATGGCTGAGCCGGTATCCTGGGCAATGCCATAGCCATAACCCTCTACCCACAGGCGGGTGCCCAAAGGTATAACCTTAGGGTCTACGGCAATGGTGCCTACCTGAGGATAAACTCCGGTGGCAGTCCTGTTGCCGGTATGGGTGTAGGCCGAGGCCTCCATAATTAAAGTACGGGCAACACGAACAGGCTCTCGGGAAGCTATTTTCCCTTTAGCCTGGGGTCTTTGGCCTTTAAGTATTACTTCCGGTTTGGGATTTTTTATAATCACTTCTGAGTAAGGTTCTCGGTATTTCTCCTGTCCTTCCTCCATCACTACTCTGTAGGTCACTTCTTTAAGGCCGGGCTCTCCCTTAGCATAAATTTTCGTTGTTCCCTCACTAATCTCCATACTGTCCTGGTAACGGACAACAAAAGGTATTTCTTCAACCTCGGTGATAAACTTTTCCTGCCGGCGAACTACGTTAACATAGTAGCTGTCGTCCTCAAACCGTATACTAAGGTAGTCATTGTTATCCAAAATAATTTTTTCTTTGTCCAAAATTCTTTCCACATCGGAATCAAAGGAGTAAAACTCCTTTTCTTGCCCATCAGCTTTAATAACATACCGATATAAATTAATATCCTTGAGGTTAATTTCCCATTCGGAAAAGGTGGATTCTGCATACAGCATTGCTGACGTCAAGAGAACAAGCAATACTAGCTTTTTCATTTACTCTCCCCTTTTTTCCCCAAACCATTATATTATATTGCCAATCTAGTATATTTTATGCATTTCCTGGGAATAAGGGGAAATCAGCTGACCTTTAAAGGTTTATCTTAAAAAGCCGCATTCCGTTCTCCTTGGTAACCGCAGCCACCTCTTCATAACTAATCTTTTTTATCTCGGCGATTTTTTCCGCTACAAAACGCACATAAGCCGGCTCATTTCTTTGGCCCCGGTAGGGGTGAGGGGTGAGATAAGGGCAATCGGTTTCAATAAGCAATGAGCTTAAAGGGGTCTTTTCCACTACTTCCACTATTTTGCGGGCGTTTTTAAAAGTAACGGGTCCACCCACGGAAATATAAAAACCAAGATTCAATACTTCCCGGGCTGTTTCCCAACTGCCGGAAAAGGCATGAAAGACCCCGCCCACCAGGGAAGCATTCTCCTCCCGCACAATGGAAAGGGTATCCTGATGGGCATCCCTGTTATGAATGATAATAGGCAAATTTAGATCTTTGGCCACCCTTATCTGCCGGCGGAAAACTTCCCTTTGGACATCCCGGGGCGAATTTTCATAGTAATAATCAAGCCCTATTTCACCGATGGCCACCACCTTGGGGTGATTGGCCAGCTTATAAATTTCTTGCCAGAATTTTTCATCAGCATCTTTGGCATCATGGGGGTGAAGACCGACAGAGGCATAGATAAAATCATATTTTTCAGCCAGAGCAATGGACTGGCCGGCATGCAAGAGGTCGTAGCCCACATTGACTATAAGGCTCACTCCCTCTTTTTGGGCTCTGGCTATCACCTGGTCCGTTTCTCCTGCAAACCTGTTATCATCTATATGAGCATGGGTATCAAAAAGCATCTGTCATCCCTACTTCACTCTGCTGCCGGCCGGCAAGTCTTTTTCCACGGTTATAACCTCCAAAACATCACCGTTGGAAGCAGCCAGTAACATACCCTGGGACATAATGCCCCTCAGTTTGGCCGGTTTAAGGTTAGCCACGATAATAATTTTCTTACCAACCAGTTCTTGCGGTTCATAGTGTTTGGCAACGCCTGAAACGATGGTTCTGGTTTCTTCGCCTAATTTTAATTCCAGTTTTAAGAGCTTATCGGTATTTTCCACCCTTTCACAGGCAATTACTTCCGCAACCCGCAAATCAACTTTGGCAAAATCCTCAATGGTTATTTCCTCTTTTAAGGGTTCCATTGAAAAAGTCTTTTCAGGGACCTTTTCTTCTGTTTCCATTTCATTTACTTCCAGTGTTTTGGGGTCAATTCTGGGGAAAATGGCGTCTTTTTTATTAACTCTGTTTCCAGGTTTAATTAAGCCCCAAGTTTTAGCATCATTCCACCGGCTGTTACTAAAATCAAAACCTATTTGTTCCCCGACCTTGGCAGGTGTTTGAGGTAAAGCAGGGATTAACATGGTGGTACTGATGCGGATGGCCTCCAGCAGGTTATAAAGAACCGTTGCCAGCCGGCCTTTTTGGCCTTCATCCTTGGCCAAAGCCCAGGGCATGGTTTCATCAATGTATTTATTGGCCCGGTTGATAAGTTTCCAGACCGCAGCTAAGGCATTGGCAAAATCCATATTTTCAATAAAGCCTTCGGCTTCTTCCGGCACTTTAGCGGCTAAAGCTTTTAGCTCATCGTCATATTGGCCGGGAACATTACCTTCGGGAATAATACCGCCGAAATACTTATCAACCATGGCTACCGTTCTGCTGACCAAGTTTCCGAAATCATTGGCCAAATCGGTATTATACCTGTTCACCAAGGCTTCCTCCGAATAATATCCATCGGAACCGGCCGGGATTTCCCGCAATAAGAAATACCTGATGGGGTCTACCCCATACTTATCTATTAAAACATTAGGGTCAACAACATTACCTTTGGATTTGGACATTTTGCCGCTTTCCAACAACAGCCAGCCGTGTCCGTAAACTTTTTTCGGCAGCGGAATATCGGCAGCCATCAGAATGGTCGGCCAGATGATGGTATGGAAGCGAACTATGTCCTTTCCAACCAAGTGAATATCAACGGGCCAAAATTTCTGGTAAAGCTCATCATTTTCCGTGCCGTAGCCCAAAGCCGAAATATAGTTGGTCAAAGCGTCAAACCAGACATAAATAACATGTTTTTCATCAATGGGGACCGGTATTCCCCAGTCAAAAGTGGTCCGGGAAACGCATAAATCCTCCAGACCTTGTTTAATAAAATTAATCATCTCATTGCGGCGGGTAACCGGGTGAATAAAGTCAGGGGTATCCTCAATGTATTTTAACAGCCGGTCCTGGTATTTGGACATTTTGAAAAAGTAACTTTCTTCTTTAATGAGTTCCACAGGGCGGCCGCAATCGGGACAGCTTCCTTCCTCATTCAATTGTCTCTCGGTAAAAAAGGTCTCGCAGGGCGTACAGTATCTTCCTTCGTATTCAGACTTGTAGATATCTCCCTTTTCATAGATTTTCTTAAAAATGTTCTGTACTACTTTAATATGCCGTTCGTCGGTGGTCCGAATAAAGTCGGTATTGGAAATATCTAACCTTTTCCACAGCCGTTTAAAGCCTTCGACAATATTATCAACATAAGCTTTAGGCTCGACCCCTTGGCTTTTTGCGGTTCTCTCAATTTTTTGGCCGTGTTCGTCGGACCCGGTCAAAAACCAGACTTCATAATCTTTCATCCTTTTAAACCGGGACATAGTATCTGCCATTACCGTGGTCAAAGCATGACCGATATGTAAATTAGCACTTGGATAATAAATGGGGGTAGTAATGTAAAATGTTTTCTTTTCGCTCAATGGCATAACCTCCTTATTACTTGTTGACTAAAAAAGCCTCCTGCCCCTTACAGGGACAAGAAGCTCTTGTGTTACCACCCTGCTTCATTTCAGCCTTGCGGACAGAAATCTCAGCATCTCACCGAATACTATGCAGATAAAACAATTCGGTAAGGATAGCCCTTTAACGGGAGCCAAGCGGCTAGACGCAGTTCCGGATCCATCTTCACCATCTTTCAACAGAATGGGCTTCCACCTTACCCCACTCTCTGGCTCTGCTACTCAATGGTTACTCAATCCTTCATAACTTTAACTTATTTTGATGACCATCCGCCCAAAGGGGCAATTACCCCCCAGCGGTTTCCTTATATTTACTTTAATCATTAGTATAATTAAGGCCCTGGCCAATGTCAAGTTTTGGAGGTTTTGTCGGATTTCGCAAGTAAAAATGTCATTATTATTAATTATCTTCAAAAAATTAGGAAAAAATCTTGACTTTTACTGGAAGTATTGGTATCATCTAGTTGAGGGTTGTCGAAATTTGTTGCAAAAGAGGAGGGTAGATTACATGAAATCAACAGGTATTGTTCGCAAAGTAGACGAGCTGGGCAGAGTAGTTATTCCTATCGAACTGCGCAGAACTTTAGGCATCGATGAAAAGGATGCTTTGGAAATATACGTAGACAATGAAAAAATTATCCTTAAAAAATACGAGCCGGCTTGTGTTTTCTGCGGTAATGCGGACAACATTCAAAACTTCAAAGGTAAGCTTGTATGTAGTGAATGTGCCCATGCCATGGCTGCTAATGCAGGTTGATCTATTACATACTTAAAGCGTCCTATTTTAGGACGCTTTCTTTTTTCTGTAATTTATTATCACAGCCGTTATAAACCATGCCAGTCCTCCGAAAATCCCGCTAAAAGTGAATTCATGAGACAAAATGTAATTAAATATGGTGGAAACTATAGCAAAGGTTAGACTACCGCATAAAGCAAACTTAATAGGATTTGACATTTTTACCTCCAAACATTAAAACCTGAACCATCTACTTTACCATAACCTTTTCATATAATTCCCTTTTACCGATGCCGCTTTCCTTGGCTGCCACTTTTACCGCTTCCTTGGCCGTCAGTCCTTGGCCTTTCAACTCTTCCACCCTGTTTAAAGCCCACTCCAGCCCCTTTTCCTCTTTTTTAGGCGGTGCTCCTTCCACCACTAAGGTAAACTCACCCTTTATTCCTTTATCCTTAAAAAACTGATAAACTTCACCAATGGAACCCCGCATAATTTCTTCAAACTTTTTGGTTAATTCCCTGCAGGCGGCCATTTGCCGGTTGCCCAATACCTCTTCCATGACCTCCAGGGTCTCCAAAAGGCGATGTGGGGCTTCATAAAAGACCAGTGTTCTTTCCTCACTTATTAGCCTTTGGAAAAAAGCCTTTTTTTCCTTTTTGGTTCGGGGTATAAACCCTTCAAAGGCAAATCTTTGGGTTGAAAGTCCCGATAAAACCAAACCGGTAATTGCCGCAACCGGTCCGGGCAAAACGGTAAACTCAATACCGGCCTTAAGGCAGTCTTGTATTAGTTCCTGTCCCGGATCGGAAACACCGGGCATGCCGGCATCGGAAACCAAAGCAACGTTTTTCCCCGCCAGCAGGGTCTCGATAATTTTCTCGCCTTTATATTTTTTATTATGTTCAAAATAGCTGGTTACCGGTTTTTCAATAGAAAAATGATTTAACAGTTTTCTCGTCTGCCGGGTATCTTCACAGGCGATAAGGTCAACCTCCTTTAAGGTCTCCAATACCCGCAAAGTTATGTCTTTTAGATTACCGATTGGAGTTGCGCATAAAAAAAGACGACCTTTATCTTGCACCGGTCTCACCACCATTGTAATATGTCAATATTTCATCGGAATAGGTGCCATCATCATTATATACAATCAAAGGGCTTTCTATAGCCAAACCGGGTTTAGCTCCTTTTACGGCCTCTATTAAAATCAGATTAGCCGGCCTTTTTTGGTAAGGATGAACGGCTCTTAGCCTTTTGGGTTCCAATCCTTTTCCTTTTAAAAGGCTTATAGTTTCCGGCAAACGCTCCGCCCTATGGATTAAGGCAATCTTCCCCGAATTTTTGGCCAGTTTCCCCGCTGTTATGACCAAATCCTCCAAAGTGCAGGTGATTTCATGCTTGGATAAGGCAATCTCCTTTATGGGACTGATTTTTCCCTGATTGACCGGTAAATAAGGAGGATTGGAAACAACCAGATCATATTTGCCATAATGCTCTGGGCCTAAAGCCCTAAGGTCGGCATTAAAAATAGTAACCTGCTCCAGGTTATTTAACTTTATACTCCGCTGGGCCATCAGGGCTATTTCCTCTTGAATTTCCACCCCTGTTATTTCCAAGTTCCGTGCCCTGGTAGTAAGTATTAAAGGAATTACCCCTGTACCCGTTCCTAAATCAATTATTTTATAGCCGTCTTTCACCGCTACAAAATGGGCTAATAACACGGCATCCAGGGAAAAGCGAAAACCGCCGGTTTTTTGAATAACCCGCAAACCGCCCAGTATAAGGTCATCAATGGTTTCAGTGTCCCGAAAATTACTCATTTCCTTCACTTCTTTCTTAAAAAGCCCATGCAAAACAAGCAATCCCCTTGACGGGTTTGCCCAAAGTGCAAATGGCAGATGTGAAAGCCTTCCTCATAGAGCCGGACCAAATTATCATAGCCTTCTCCCAGAATGCGTTGAGCGTTATCCTCCACTGCCTTTTTCTTCTCCTCAGTATATTGACAGGCCTCCATCTTTAACTTTTGATTTTCTTCTTCCAGGACATAAACCTGCATTTTTAATTCTTCTATTTCAGCAATTAATTCGTTAAGCCGGTTTTCAATTTTAATGAGCTTTTCCGTTAGCTTCACTCTATCCCTCCAATACTAGAAAAGAAAAACCTTAATCCTCCAGCTTTGACAAATCAAAGTCTTCGTCATCACCATAGTCTTCAAGATTTATCTGGATTTTGGGCATTCTATCCAATTCTTTCCGGCATTGGGCATAAACATCGTTTTCGTACTTAAGGCAGCACATTAGCCTTCCGCAGATACCGGAAATTTTAGCAGGATTTAAAGACAGGTTTTGTTCTTTAGCCATTTTAATGGAAACCGGTTCAAACTCACCCAAAAAGCTATGGCAGCATAAAATCCTGCCGCAGGTACCAATGCCACCCAGCATCTTGGCTTCATCCCGGACTCCAATCTGCCGCAATTCGATACGGGTCCGGAAAATGGCGGCCAAATCCTTTACCAGTTCCCGGAAATCCACCCTGCCTTCAGCAGTAAAGAAAAAGATAATCTTGCTGTTATCGAAAGTATACTCAACATCAATTAATTTCATCGGGAGATTATGTTCCGCTATCTTCTCCAGGCAGATTTTAAAGGCATCCTTTTCTTTGGCTTCATTAGCTTTTACCTGCTCAGTATCTTCCGGGGTCGCTATTCTCAACACCTTCTTAAGGGGCGGAACAATCTCTTCTTCGCTGATTTCTCGGGGTCCAATAACTACATAGCCATACTCTATTCCCCGAGCAGTTTCAACTATTACTTTATCATTTACTTTTATTTCCAGGTTGTCAGGATCAAAATAATATATTTTTCCTGCCGGTTTAAAACGCACACCAATTACTATCGGCATGGAAAATCTCCTTTCTCTTATCAATTAATCTAGTTAATCTTCAGGTTCATGAAAAAAACTTCTAATGTTAATCTGGGGCTAACATTATACTCAAGTTGTTTTATGCTCTTATTTATTAATAATAAAGCATTATTAATCTTTGTCAAAGACAGGGTACATCTTTTAATATCTGCCAGGTAATCCTGGTTTATTAAAATCTCTTCCCGGCCGGTAGTACGGTATACTAAGAGATCCCTGTACCAAAAGCCCAGTATTTCCAAAATATTTTTCACCTTTTGCTTTTCTTTATCCCACTTTTCACACCAGAGAATGATCTCACTCCAGGAACGCTCCCATACTTTTTGGATAAATTCCAGGGTTTCCTGCCTTTGAATGAGGATTTCTCCCCCCTCTAAAAGTTCTCTGGCCTTAGCCAGCGAACCACCGGCAAGACCGGCTGCCAAGGCTAAATCTCCCCCCTGTTCCGGCCTATTATCCTTTAAAAGTTCTTCAATGATATGGGTCGAAAGGGGCTGAAACTGAATCTGCTGACAGCGGGATATGATTGTATCAGGAAGCTTGCCGGGCTCAGAAGAAACCAAAATAAAAACGGTGTTTTCCGGCGGCTCCTCCAAAACCTTTAAAAGACTGTTGGCAGCCTCAATGGTCATATAATGGGCCCCATCTATAATTATTACCTTATAAAGTCCTTCATAACATTTGTAAAAAACACTGCCCCGCAATTTACGGATTTGTTCTATTTTAATGGTATATTTTTCAGGCTCAATTACATGAATATCAGGGTGGTTACCCTTTTGGGCTTTCCGGCAGCTTAAACAACAGCCACAACCATCTATCTCTGACCAACTCAACACCGGTAATGATTGGTCAGTCTGCAAATCCAAACAATTTAAGGCCTGGGCAAAAGCCAAAGCCACCGCTTTTTTGCCTACGCCCTCGGGACCTTGAAAAAGGTAGGCATGGCTGACATGTTTATTGATTATACAGTTTTTTAACATCTGAATTGCCGTATCTTGCCCCCGTATATCTTTTAATGCCACTCATTTCACCTTCATTTAAAATGTGATATTGGGTATTCATTATATGATGTACCGATGAAAGTAGTCCTTTAGGGATGTATCAGCTTTTACGCAAAATGCTTGATGCATCCGATGAAAAGTACTATCTCGGGATGCTTCACATGAATGCCAATTTATTTAGGACGCATTAACATCCAAAGAGAATGACCCAAAAGCAGATGCATCCTTTGAGCTAAACCCAGGTGCTTGATACGTCTTAAAATACTAACCTGCATGTGATGCATCCGGATAAATCGACATCCATCGTATCCATCCCCAACCAAATGGCTGGTTAGAGATACATATCCACCAGCAATCCCCTGATTTCATCCAGTTTTTCTAATACCTTCAAGGAGTCTTCCTGCTCGTCCAGAACCTGCCGGGACAATTGCTCCAGTCCCTCATCCACTTTTTTAATCAAGACATACAGCTTTTGTCTTCCCATCCGGTCCCAGCCCGCTTCATCATGGACTTGGAATGCATTTCTAATGGTATTATTAAGAAAATCCCGGACCGCCCTCTTATAATTCCTTAAGTCATTCAAGGTCCGAGAACGGGCCAATTTTTCGGCCATTTTGTCCACTTCGGCAATAAGTTTTTCCAGGTCTTCTTTATATGCCCTTTGGCTGACTTCGGTTAAAGCTTTGGCGAATTCAACCTGGCCTTTGCCTTCTTTTACTGCCGTCTCATTATTGAGTATTATATTTTCTCTGTTTCCAAAGGATGAAATTTTCATATTATCACCTTTTATAAGGAGCTCTGCTCCGTATCTGCATAACTCTTTTTTATTTCTCAGCCCAATTCAGCACATTTAATACTTTGGCAAGCACTTCCCGGTGGATTTCCTCAACATTTCTTGAGGCGTCAATAACGGCAAAGCGTTCCGGTTCTTTCCGGGCTAATTTTAAATAGCCCTCTCTGACCCTTTGATGAAATTGCAATTTTTCTCCTTCCAAGCGGTCCGCCTTTTTGCTGTTCAATCGCTTTAACGTCAGCTCAGGGTCAATATCCAGCAAAATGGTCAGATGGGGTTTTAAGCCCCCGGTAGCATAATTGTTTATTTTCTGCAATTCTTCTAATTCTAAACCCCGCCCATAACCTTGGTAGGCTAAGGTCGAATCAACATAGCGGTCACAGATAACATGAATACCTTCATTTAAAGAAGGTACTATTAACTCCCCTACCAACTGGGCCCGGCAGGCGGCATAAAGCAAAGCCTCGGTTCGCCAAACCATAGCTTTATTGGCCTTGTCCAGGATAATCTTTCGGACCTGTTCGGAAATAGCCGTACCGCCCGGCTCTCTGGTTACAATAAAGGGTATATTCATTGACTTCAATGTATCCTTCAGGAGGGCTACCTGTGTAGTTTTGCCGGAACCATCACAACCCTCAAGGGTGATAAATTTTCCACCCATTTTTTCCCCTCCTATTCTATTACCACAGATATTCCATCTTCAATCTTATATTCAGATATGCTATTTTGCAAGGTTTGGAAAACCGCTTCGTCAATTACTTCACCCGGCACCACCAGAGGTATTCCGGGAGGATATTTGATCAGAAAATCACCGGCAGTGCGGCCAAGGGCTTTCTCCAATATTACCCGCTCTTTAGGGCGGAAAAAGGCTTCCCTGATTAGCATTTTGGTTTGGGGAATAAAGTCTTGTTCCCCTACCGGCAAAAAAGGATAAGGCGAATATTGTTCCAGCTCATCATCAATAGCCTTCAAAGCTTTCCATAGTCTTTCCAAAAACCGTTGGTCATGGACAACAGCCAAAATAATCAAACAGTACCTTTCTTCGGCCATCTCCGGATATATACCAAACCTTTCCCTTAATAACTCCGCCAACTGATAACCGCTGACTTTAGGAGAACTTAAGCATAATTTAAAAGGATCGGTTTTATAAGCCCGGTCAGGTGCCTGAAACATTTTTATGTTGCTTAATGAAGAAATATCTTCCCTTATTTTTTTTATTTTTATAATTTTTTCGTCAATCAATTCTGAAATATTATCAGCTAAAAAAGCCCGGCAGCCGTCTAAAGACGCCAATAAAAGATAAGACGGCGAAGTGGTCTGCAGTAATTTAAGGTATTGGGAGATATCCGGGCCGGAATAGTTTTTCCCCAAATGGAGCACACTGGCTTGGGTCAAAACCGGTAAAGTTTTATGCCAGCTCTGGATTACTATGTGTGCCCCCAGACTTAGGGCTGAAGGCGGCAAATCTTTATGCAAAGCAAGATGGGAACCATGGGCTTCATCGATAATGACCTTCAATCCATGGTCTAAAGCCACAGCCATTATTTCCTCTATCTTATAACTTAACCCTTGATAGGTAGGATTGGTAATAATCAGAGTTTTACAGTGGGGATATTTTTCAATCCAGTGTTTTAATGTTTCAGGCTCAATTCCCAGCGGAAACCCCCAATTTTTATCATAGGTAACGGGCAAATAAACAGGCTGGGCATCGGCCAAAATAAGACCGCTATAAACCGATTTGTGTACGTTCCGGGGTACAAAAATGGGACTCTGGTAAGCTAAAGCCAAAATGGCCGCCTGGATGCCTACACTAGTCCCATTGACCAAAAAATATGAAGACTTGGCATTAAACAGCTCTGCAGTCATCCTTTGAGCTTCCCGGATACAACCGGTAGGGTTATGGAGATTATCCATGTTTTCAATCTCAGTGAGATCAAATTGCCATATTTCCCGGGGCCAGTTTTTTTCCAGAAGGGGTGGTATTATTTGTCCCCCTTTATGGCCCGGAGTATGACCGGAAAAGGGATTATTATGACCATGATTAAGCAAATTTTCGATAATAGGGGCCTTTTTCATCCTATCCTGCAACCTTTTGTAATTTTTTTTAATTTTATCATAGTTTCCTAAAATCTACTAGCGGCTCCTCCACATAACCAAATTGAGCAAGGAAAAAATATAATAATAAAAGAATTTTTTTTGAAATACTCCTTAAATATCGGCTTTTATTTACCAAAGACAACTTGCGAAAGGAGCATATCTATGCGCAATAAAAGCCCCATAGATGTAAAAAAGTTATCAAAAAAATATAAAGTAGATGTTAATAAAATTATCAAAGAATGGAAGGCCGATAAAAGCGATATGGAAATTTCCCAGTCCCTTAATGTAGATTTACTTAAACTTTTACAGCTCCGGCAGGAGATAGAAGAAGTCCACCTTCAGGACCGGAGGCTGAAAAGAATGACCGGTGAAAGCGCTAAGAAAATATAAAAGCCGGAGGAAATAGGGACCTCCGGTTTATGCTTTCCTTTTGATTTGTTTTATATGCTCTGCTCTAAGATTTTTGTCAGTAATATTTGCTTCATTTATTGCATTATAAATATTTAAAACATCTGAATTATTCAATACAACTTCTTTGTTTCTCTTTAAAATAACATTTGATATTTCTGTATCATAGATTACAGTTACATTAGATTCTATTTTGATTTCCCTTAATTCACATCGTCTTATAAAAGCTATAATGGAATGGAATTTTAGATTTTTATAACCTTTTAATAGCTCCTTTAAAGC